>NZ_QETJ01000011.1:0-79683 GCF_003105095.1 Pseudomonas sp. NDM
TTTTTAGTTAGCGATGACTCACTTCTGCTGCGTCAGCGCCGAGTAGCTGTTCATCAGGTTGCGGTAGTTGGGAATCCGCTGCGACAGCAGGTTACCCAGGCCTTCAATGTCGTTGCGCCAGTCGCGGTGCAGCTCACAGGCCACCGAGAACCAGTTCATCATCTGCGCGCCAGCCTGAGTCATGCGGCTCCACGCAGCTTGCTGAACAGTGGTGTTGAAGGTGCCGGACGCGTCAGTCACCACAAACACATCAAAACCTTCCGCCAGCGCCGACAGGGTCGGGAACGCTACGCACACATCCGTGACCACACCGGCAATGATGATCTGCTTGCGCCCGGTGGCCTTGATTGCCTTGACGAAATCTTCGTTGTCCCAAGCGTTGATCTGACCAGGGCGAGCGATGTACGGCGCGTCCGGGAACATCTCTTTCAGCTCCGGTACCAGCGGGCCGTTCGGGCCTTGTTCGAAGCTGGTGGTGAGGATCGTCGGCAGGTCGAAGAACTTGGCCAGATCCGCCAGCGCCAGCACGTTGTTCTTGAACTCGTTCGGCGAGAAATCCTGCACCAGCGAGATCAGACCGGTCTGGTGGTCAACCAGCAGCACGATAGCGTCGTCTTTGTCAGGCGGTTGTAGGTTGGAGTGGTCATGGTGTGCGTCCCTTTTCAAGTTTGAAGTTTGTTGTTGCGTTCAAGTTGGGTACAGATTACTGACGCACAGCAAAGGGATAAATCGGCTGAAAAGCGTTTCACCGTCCACTCAAACCGGACAATCGATCCTTAATCGTAAAAGGGCTCAACCAACGCCCGGCTGCCGACAAAGAAACTGTCCGCCACCAGGCGCAAGGGTTGCAGATCCAGGTCGCTGGCCTTGTCGCCGATCAGTTGCTGGAAGTGGCGGTAGACCGCTGCGTACTCGCCCTCTTCCGATACGCTTTGCCGGACGCCGTCGATGCTCAGGACGGCACCGCCGTTGTCCAAGCGCAGGACGCCTTCGGCGCAGCGGATTTCGATGCTCCACAGTTCGTCATGCCCATGGTCGAAATCGAACTCGGCGCGCACGTCGAGCCGACGCGCATCGGACATTTTGATCGAGGCGGCAATCGGCGACTGGCAGTTGCTCGGCACGCGCAGTTCGGCGGCTTCGACGAACAGCGGCAGTGCCAGCAGGTGGGTGATGATCGACAAGGCGTTGATGCCCGGATCGAACACACCCAGGCCACCCGGTTGCCAGATCCACGCTTGACCCGGATGCCACTTGCGTACGTCTTCCTTCCAGTCGATCCGCACGCTTTGCAGGGTGCGGCTGGCCAACCAGTCACGGGCGGCGGCGATGCCCGGCGCATAGCGCGAGTGCCAGGCGAACAGAGCGCTGACGCCTTGCCCGGCGACTTGATCGACCAAGGCCATGGCCTCGCCCAATGTCGCACACGGCGGTTTTTCCACCAGCACGTGCTTGCCGGCCGCCAATGCCTGTTGCACCAGCGCGAAGCGCCCCTGCGGCGGCGTGCAGAACGCAATCGCATCGACGGTCGGGCCGTTCTCGAGCAGCTCGCCCAGCGACTGGAAATTTTCCACCCCGGCGCAAGGTTTGCCCTGGGTGGCGACCGCCACCAGCTGGAATGCCGGGTTGGCGAGGATGGCGGGGACGTGTTGATCCTGGGCGATCTTGCCGTAGCCCACCAGGCCGAGACGAATCGGTTGCATTACAGACTCCTGTTGTTGTTTTGGTCTTTGCAGCGCAGCGGCAAGAGTACGTGTTTCTGCGCAAGCCTCCAATCGTCATACTATTTAAATCGCGCATCATCGCAACGCACACATTGGCGCTTGATTAAACGCAAGTTGAAACGTTGTACTAGGATAGGATCCAAACCTGCAGATTTTTTCCGGCCAAGGAGCTCTACGCCGGGTGCCGCAGGGACACGCTCCGCCCAATGCCACTCACGGATGAAGACATGAACTCACACCTGTTCCCGCACATCGGCAAGGTCATCGCCAGCACCGGCAGCCGCCATTTCCCGCGCATGCTGCATGACTTGATCCGCACGCAACTGGCGGTGGACGCCACACATATCCGCCAGATGCGCGTCGAACCGGTGACGCAGCGCTGCGAACCCGAGCCGATGAAGGACGAGGCGCTGCGAGCCGATACCCTGTTCAGCGAGCACAGCGACCGACCGCCACCCGAGCCATCCTCGACCGCAGCCGACGCCACGCAATTGCACCTGACCCGGCGCAAGGACGGTTACCGCTACGTGATTTCGGTGTACCGCAACGATCAGTCGGAACGTTTTTCCGCTCAGGAACGCAGCCTGTTGCAGGACATCTCCCCGGTGCTGCTGCCGATGGTGGAAAAACACATCAACGCTGTGCAGCCGCTTGAAGTCGATGCGCAAAGTCTGGCGCCAGCCAGCGAAACCAGCGGGCTGGAGACCCTGCGCCTGCGCTTCAACGAGCGTTTGCAGCAGTTGGGGCTGAAACTGTCGAACCGCGAAAGCGAAGTGTGCATCGGCCTGCTCGCCGGGCACACCGCGCCGGAACTGGCCGCGCAGTTGCAGCTGAAGGTCAACACCGTCGAGAGTTACCTCAAGCGCGCCGCGATCAAACTGGGCATCAGCGGCCGGCACTCGCTGATGAAGTGGATGTATTCGCCGCAGGACAGCCCGGCCTCCCCCTGACCACGGGAGGTCAGTCCCGCGCCAGCGCTTCGATCGGGTCGAGCCGCGAAGCGTTGCGCGCGGGTACGAAGCCGAACACCACACCGATCAGGGTCGAACAGAACACCGCCGTCATTACCGAGGCCATTGAAAACACCATCTCCCATTCCTTGATGAACAGCGAAAACAGATGGCCGATGGCATACGACAGGGAAATGCCGATCGCGCCACCGATCAGACAGACCATTACCGCTTCCACCAGAAACTGCTGACGAATGTCCGATTGCCGGGCGCCGACCGCCATCCGAATACCAATCTCGCGAGTGCGTTCGGTCACCGACACCAGCATGATGTTCATCACCCCGATGCCACCGACCACCAGCGAAATCACTGCGATCAGTGACAGCAGCAACGCCAGCGAGCGGCTGGTCTTCTGCACGGTCTGCATGATGCTGTCGAGGTTGTTGGTGAAGAAATCCTTGGTGCCGTGACGCTGCAGCATCAGTTTGTTGACGTTGTCTTCCACCACTTTGCTCGGCTGGCCATCCTTGATGCGCACGCTGATGCTGTCCAGATAACGCTGGCCCAGCAGGCGCCCGGCAGCGGTTTCGTAGGGCACCCAGACGTTAAGCGATTTGCTCGCGGCAAACAGGTTCTTGTTCTCCGCCGCCACACCGATCACCGTGCACGGCAGATTGCCGATCAGGATCACCTGCCCCAGCGGATCGACCTGCTCGCCGAACAGGCGCTGGCGGGTCTTGTGATCGATGACCACCACTTGGGCCTGCCGCCGCGCATCGCTTTCGCTGAAGTGAATGCCCGCGGCCATCTTGATCCCGCGCACCTGGAAGTACAGATCGCTGACGCCATTGACCTGCGCATCGACATCGATATTGCGGTAACGCAACAGCAGATTGCGCCCGACCACTGGCGTCGCACTGTCGACGTAATACAGCTGATTGAGCGCTGCAACATCGGCGGGCACCAGGGTTTCGATGGCGGCGGATCGGCTGTCGCCGAAACTGGTCCCGGAATAGATATCGATGGTGTTGCTGCCGATCGCCTGAATGTCCTTGAGCACGTAACGCTTGGCGCCCTCGCCGATCGCCGAGATCGATACCACCGAAGTGATGCCGATGACGATGCCGAGCATGGTCAGCAAGGTGCGCATGCGATGGGAAATCAACGCGACCCAGGCCATCTTGAAGGCTTCCTTGAACAGCCCGAGGCTGGCGACCAGACGCCGCGCTGCGGTCGCGTGCGGCGCGAGCCGATCGTCGTTCGCCGACGCGTCACTGTCCGGCACATTACGGCGGTCGCTGAGGATTTCGCCGTCGCTGACCTCAATGATCCGCTCGGCATTCGCCGCGACTTTCGGGTCGTGGGTCACCAGGATCACCGTGTGCCCGGCGGCGTGCAGCTCTTGCAGAATGTGCATGACCTCCTTGCCGCTGGTGGTGTCGAGGGCGCCGGTCGGTTCATCGGCGAGGATCACTTCACCGCCGTTCATCAACGCGCGGGCAATGCTCACGCGCTGCTGCTGCCCCCCGGAGAGCTGGCTCGGCCGATGCGTCAGATGTCGCTCCAGACCCAGCCGCGCCAACAGCTCACGGGCGCGGGCATGGCGTTGCGGCTCCGGTGTTCCGGCGTAGATCGCCGGAATCTCGACGTTGTGCATGGCGCTGAGGTGCGGCAGCAAGTGATAACGCTGGAAGATGAACCCGAAGTAATCGCGGCGCAGTTCCGCCAGCGCCTCGCTGTCGAGGTCGCGGGTTTCCCGGCCGTTGATTTTGTAACTGCCCGCGGTGGCGTAATCCAGGCAACCGAGAATATTCATCAGGGTCGACTTGCCAGAGCCAGACGCACCGATGATCGCCACCATTTCCCCGGCGTGGATCGTCAAATCGATGTTTTTCAGCGCCAGGAATTCGCGGTCGCCCGCTGTAAAGCTGCGGGTGATGCCGCTCAGTTGCAGCAGGGCTTCGGCCATGGTCAGGACCCCGCCACGGCGGACACCGGATCACCGATCACCACGCGGTCGCCTTCCGCCAGGCCGTCGTTGATCTGCACCTTGACGTTGTTGTTGATCCCGACCTGCACCGTGCGAACCTGGGCCTGGCCCTTGGCGTCGAGCACCCGCACCGGATAGCTGCCGTCACTGTTGCGCGCACCGAGCGCCGCCACCGGAATGGTCAGCACGGACTTGGCGGTGTCGAGCACCACGCGGACTTGCGCAGTCATGGAAATGCGCAGGCGATGATCCGGGTTCGGCACCTCGAACAGTGCGTTGTAAAACACCGCCGTGTTCTGCTTCGGCGTCCCGGCCGGAGGCGTTTCGAGGAAGTTCTGCGGTGCCGGTTCAGTGCCGCGCAGCTTGCCGTAGTAACGCTTGTCCTCGCCAAGAATGGTGAAATACACCTCCTGCCCCGGCGCGATGTGAATCACATCCGCTTCCGAGACCTGCGCCTTGACAGTCATGGTGTCCAGATCAGCCAGTTTGAGCAGGATCGGCGCCAACTGGTTAGCGATGACAGTCTGGCCTTCCTGGGTGACGATACCGACCACATCGCCGTCGATGGGCGCAATGATTCGCGTATAGGCCAGATTGACCTTGGCGGTGTCGATCTGAATGTGCGCACTCTTGATCTGCGCGTCCAGCGACAACAGGTTGGCCTGCTGCACTTCGTAATTCGATTGCGCGGTTTCGAAATCCTGACGGGAGATCGAAGCGTCCTCCTGCAAATTCCGATAACGCTCGAACAACGCCTTGGTCTGGCGCAACTGGGCCTGGGTCGCACGCTTCTGCGCTTGCAGGTTCTCTTCGTCGACCTGGGCCTGACGCAGTGTGTTCTGCAGTACCAGTGGATCGATTTCCGCCAGCCACTGGCCCTTCTTCACTTTGTCGCCGACCTTGACCTTGAGCGACTTCAGTTGCCCCGACACCTGCGCGCCGACATCGACCTGCTTGATGCCCTCGAGCAACCCGGTGGCGAGTACCGCGTTCTCGATATCACCGCGCTCCACCGTCGCGGTCAGATACTGCGGCGCCTCCGCCGGTGCCTGCACCGCGTACAACAACAACCCGGCCACCGCCGTCAGCGCCACACCCATAGCGACTTTGCGCAACTTCGACTTTTCCATAAATGACCACAAATCCGTTCAGGGTTGAGCCCGGCCAGCGACCGGGCTGCAAGACGTCCACATCAATCAGGAGAGCATTGCCTTGGCCGGCCGTTTCAGACCCTCGTGCCACCACGCGGCGAAATTCAATACGTTGGGTGCCTTGAGCAACGTGAAATGGTTGCCCGGGCCGTACCACACCGTCAGATCCGTCACCTCGCGACGCCAGCCTTCGATCATCGCCGCCTGCTCGCGCTGATTGCCCGCCGCATCCAGTGTCGGATCGTCAACCAGCGCCAGGCGCACCGGGCCGCTGTAACGCTGACGCGGTTGATAAACCGTGCGCAGGGCGCTGGCGAAGGTGCGCGTCGAGCCAAGCAAGGACTGCGGCGTTGTCCGCGCCGACAGCACCCCCGCACGCACCATGCCTTCGTGCAACAAACGCAATTGCGTGGAGTCATCGGCCTCGGAGAAAACCTCGGCATCGATGCCCAGGGAGGTGCCTGACGACAGTTGCAACGCCTCGATCAGCCGCTGCAATGCAGCGGTCGCGGTGTAGGGTTTGCCGATCACCCCGTTGCCGCCGGGGGATTCGCTGTCGATCAGCGTCAATGACGCCACTTCGCGCCCCTCGGCCTGCAATTGCGCGGCCATGGCATGCGCCACCCAGCCGCCGAAGGAATGCCCGATCAAGTGCAACGGCCCGTGCGGATAGAGTCGCTCAATAGCGCGCAGGTAAAACCGCGCCGCCACCTCGACCTGACTGTGCGGCACCGCGCCGCCGTCCAGCCCGCGCGGTTGCAGACCATGGATCGGCCACTCGGAACCGAGGGCTTCGCTCAGATGAATGAAACCGGTGACACTGTCGCCGGCACCCGGCACGCAGAAGATCGGCGCCCGGGCACTGTCGCCAGTCTGGATGGTCACCAACGGTTGATAGACCGGCAATGCCGGCGCCTGGGCCGCCTCCAGTGCCTGACCGATGGCCTGACCCAGCGCTTGAATATGCGGCGCTTTCATCATGCTCTGGTGATCGCCGGGCACATCGATGCAGTGCAACTCGGCATCTGGCAGATCTTCGGCCCAGCCGAGGGTCGGGCTGAGCGGCGCCATTGCCGCCGAACGTTGCTGCGCGCGGAACACATGCAGCGGCACCGGCAGCGGACTGATGCGGTAATGCGCCAGCGCATGTCCGTGCGCCACTTCGCGATCAAGGTAATGCCAGGCATCCGCTGCCGAGGCAACCGACAACTCGGGATGGAGCAATTGCTGCTGTTGGCAGCGCTCGAGCAGTTCGGCGAAGGTCAGGCTTTCCAGTTCGGCTTGCAACGCTGTCAGCGCCGTCAACCCGCGCTGGCCATCGTCGCCAAGGCCAAGCCAGTGCGCGGTGCAATGCAGAAGCAATTGGCGCTTGTGCACGTGGGCATCGTTCCAGCGAGCCTTGTGCGGATCGGCCAGGCGCGGCACATAGCTGTCGATCAGGCCGATGAACTCGACCCTTTCGTCCAGCCCCAGCAATTGCTGGGCGACTTCATAAGCCAGCACCCCGCCAAACGACCAGCCTGCCAATCGATAAGGCCCGTGGGGCTGTCTGCGACGAATGATCCCGACCATGCGTGTGGCCAGGCATTCGAGGGTGCGCAGTTGCGTCTGGCCGAACTCGATGCCGGGCAAACCGTAAATCGGAAAACTCCCATCGATGTGCCGTCCCAGCGCCGGGAAATACACATCGCGACCGCTGAATTCATGCACCAGAAACAACGGCGTGCCGTGATCGCCAGCGCGTACCACGATCAGCCCCGGTTCCTCCTCGATAACGCCGTCACGTTCAGCGAGCAGCGCAGCCGCCGCCTCGATGCTCGGGTGCTGGAACAGCTCGGCCAGGGTCATCGGCAGACCGGCCTGCTGCATCTCGTTGACCAGCCTCACTGCCAGCAACGAATGCCCGCCCAGTTCGAAGAAGTTGTCGTGGCGACCCACCCGTTCAACCTGGAGAACCTCGCGCCACAACTCGGCGAGGCGGCTTTCCACGGCATTGCCCGGCGCCTCGTACACACGATTGAGCATTGCCTCTTGCGTCGGTGCCGGCAGGGCCTTGCGATCAATTTTGCCGTTGTTGTTCAGCGGCAACGTCGCCAGTCGCACCCACGCTGACGGCACCATGTATTCCGGCAGCCGGGCCTGCAACAACGCGCGCAGCGTGGCGCTTTGCAGCTCGGCATCGGCGGCGCTGTAATAAGCGACCAAGCGTGTTTGCGTGCCGTCTCGCCGCGCCAGTACCACCGCCTCTTTAACGCCGGGGCAACTGAGCAGGCGGTTTTCGATCTCGCCCAGCTCGATGCGGAAACCGCGAATCTTCACCTGATCGTCATTGCGACCGATGCACTCAAGTTGCCCCGGCGCGAGCCAGCGCACCAGATCGCCGGTGCGGTACATCATCGCTTCGGGCCGGCGGCTGAACGGGTCGTGGAGGAATTTCTCCGCCGTCAGCTCGGGACGATTGAGGTAACCCAGGGCAACGCCCTGCCCGCCGATGTACAACTCACCGGTAACGCCGAACGGTACCGGTTGCTGACAGCCATCAAGCACATACACCTGAGTGTTGGAAATCGGCCCGCCGATCGACACGCTGTCGGCATCCTCGGCGACGCTCTGCACGGCAAACGTGGTGGCGTAAGTGGTGGTTTCCGTTGGCCCGTAGCAATGCACCAGACGCAGCTGCGGCGCCTCGGCGCGCAACTTGCGAAACGCCGCCGGATCGCCGCGCTCGCCGCCGCAGAGCAGAATGCGCAAGCCCTTGAGGGCGTCGGGAATCAGCTGCACATACTGGTTGAACAGCGCGGTGGTGACGAACAGGATGCTCGCGCCGCTGCGCTTGAGTTCGGCGCCGAACGCCTGCGGATCGAGCAAGGTGGCATGCTCGATGATCGCCACCCGCGCGCCGTTGAGCAGTGCGCCCCAGACGTCCATGGTGCTCGCGTCGAATGCCGGGTTGGAGGCGAATGCCACGCAGTCCTGCCGATTGAAATCGGCGTAGCCGTTGTTGATCACCAGCCGCGTGATCGCCCGGTGCGGGACCATCACGCCTTTGGGCATGCCGGTGGAGCCGGAGGTGTACATGATGTACGCCAGCGACTCTGCCGACTGCGGCAGATCCGGGTTGTGGCTGGGCTGAGCGCCGAGCGCCAGCCGATCGAGATCGATGCGCCGTGCGGCAAACGTCAGCGTGGTTGTGCTGTGGCTCAGCAGCGCGGCCGCCTGGCAATCCTCGACCATGAACGCCAGACGCTCGCTCGGTGCATGAATATCCAGCGGCACCCACGCTGCCGCGCACTTGCCGATCGCCAGTTGCGCGATCAGCAGATCCAGCGAGCGCGGCAACAGGATCGCCACCGCATCGCCGGGTTTCACGCCCTCGCCGAGCAAATGATGCGCCAGCCGATTGGCCCTGCGGTTCAACTCGGCATAGCTCAGGGTTTGCTCGCCATGCAGCGCGGCGACAGCGTCGGGTTGTTGCAAGGCCAGCGCTTCGAACAAACGCTGCACCGTGTCGTTCTGCGGGTACTCGCGCTCGGTGTCATTGAAGTCCACCAGCAAGCGCTGGCGTTCTTCGTCCTGCACCAGCGGCACCTCGTCGAGCAGCGCCTGATCGTTGGCACCCATGGCCTGCAGCAATTGCCGCAGGTAACCGGCGAAACGCTGCACCGTGGTTTCATCGAACAGCGCCGTGGCGTATTCCAGCCAGCCGCCAATGCCCTCGGGCGTGTCGCCGAGGGTCAAGGTCAGGTCGAACTTGGCAAAGTGACTCGGCTCGGCCACCGCTTCCAGGGTCAGATCGCCCAGGGCCAGCGCCGGGCCGTCGCTGTTGCGCCAGTTGAACATGGTCTGGAACAACGGACTGTGCGCCAGACTTCGCACCGGCCGGGTGATTTCCACCACTTGTTCGAACGGCAGATCCTGATGCGCCTGGGCTTGCAACGTCAGCGCCTTGACCCGCGCCAGCAGCGCTGCGCCGGTCAACTCGCCGGAGGTGTCGATGCGCAGCGCCAGGGTGTTGACGAACAGGCCGATCATGCCCTCGACTTCGACCCGATTGCGGTTGGCCACCGGCGAGCCGACGACCACATCGGTCTGCCCGGCCAGACGCCCGAGCAATACTGCCCAGGCGCTGAGCAGGGTCATGTACAACGTCACGCCGTGGCGCTGGCTCAAGGCCTTGAGCCCGGCGCTCAAACGCTCATCCAGTTGCAGGTCAATGCTGCTGCCGGCGTAGTCCTGCTGCGCCGGTCGCGGCCGATCGGTGGGCAGGGTGAGCAAGGCCGGCACCTCGCGCAGGGTGCGTTGCCAGTATTCGCTCTGACGCTGCAATACCTCGCCGCTCAACCAGCGCCGCTGCCACACCGCGTAGTCACTGTATTGCAGGGTCAGCGCCGGCAACGGATCGTCTTCGCCCTGACTGAACGCCTGATACAACGCCATCAGTTCACGGGTCAGCACACCCATCGACCAACCGTCGGAAATGATGTGGTGCAAGGTCAGCAGCAGCACGTGATGATCATCGGCCAGACGCACCAGACGCCCGCGTATCAGCGGGTCATCAAGCAGATCGAACGGCCCCGAGGCTTCGCCCTGAATCAGCGCCTGCAACGCCTCGTCCGCCTGCGAGTGCTGGCGCAGATCCTCGACGCGCAACAGCAGGCCGCTGTCGACCGGCGCGATCAGCACCTGAGCGTCGCCATCCAGCGGAGCGAAGCGGCTGCGCAATGTCTCGTGGCGCGCGACGATACGCGCCAGCGCGCGTTGCAGGGCAGCGGCGTCGAGGGCACCGCGCAAGCGCAGGGCGATCGGGATGTTGTAGGCGGTGTTGGCGCCCTCCATCTGCGTCAGAAACCAGAAGCGCTGCTGCGAAAACGACAGCGGCAGCGCCGTTTCACGTGGTACCGGCAGGATCGGCGGTTGCGTGCAGCGCCCGGCCTCGGTCAACACCTGCGCCACCGCCGCCAGCTCGGCGTTGGCAAACAGGTCGCTGAGCACCAGCTCGACGCCCAGTCGCTGCCTGACCTGCGCGACCATGCGCATGGCCAGCAGCGAATGCCCGCCCAGTTCGAAGAAATGGTCCTCGCGCCCTACCCGCTCGACCTGCAACACCTCGGCCCAGATGTCCGCCAGTGCGGTCTCCACTTCGCCCTGGGGCGCGGCGTATTCGCGGGCGAACAGCGCCGAGCGTTCGGGTTTCGGCAGGGCCCTGCGGTCGAGTTTGCCGTTGGCGGTCAGCGGCAGTTCGTCGAGTTTGACCAGGGCGGACGGCACCATGTATTCCGGCAGTTGGCTGAGCAGCAGCGCGCGCAGTTCAGCCACGGCCAGCGCCTGCACCTGAGCCTGCTCGGTGAAATACGCCACCAGCCGCGGCTGCCCCGGCTGATCCTCACGGGCCACGACCACCGCTTGCTGAATACCGGGCAGCTGATTGAGGCGGTTTTCGATCTCTCCCGGTTCGATGCGCACGCCGCGAATTTTCACCTGATCGTCGTTGCGCCCGAGGTACTCCAGGGTGCCGTCGCAGCGCCAGCGCGCAAGGTCGCCGGAGCGGTACATGCGTGCCTGCGGCGCACTGCTGAATGGATCGCGCAGAAAGCGTTCGGCGGTCAGCTGCGGCTGGTTCAGATAACCCCGGGCGACGCCGCTGCCGCCGATGTACAACTCGCCGACCGCGCCGATCGGCACCGGGCGCTGTTGCTCGTCGAGCAGATACACCGTGGCATTGCTCACCGGTTTGCCGATGTGCAACGCATCAGCGCTGTCGATGCGCCCGGAAGTGGCGACCACCGTGGTCTCGGTCGGGCCGTAATTGTTGATCACGTCGAAACGCTGGTTGCGCGAGAACTGGCGCAAGCGGTCGCCGCCGATCAGCAGCGTGCGCAAGGTCGGGTGTTCCAGGTGTTGGCTGAAGGCGTATTCGGCCACCGGCGTGGGCAGGAAACTCACGTCCAGCGGCTGCGCGCGCCACCAGTCGAGCAAGGCGTCGATGTCTTCGCTGCCGTCATGGGCCGGCGCAATGTGCAAGGTCGCCCCCGCGCACAGCGCCGGCCAGACCTCCCAGGCCATGGCATCGAAACCGAATCCGGCAAGGCTCGAAGTGTGGCGGCCGGCACACAGGTCAAAGGCCGCACAGTGCCAATCGACGAGGTTGGACAGGGTGTGGTGTTCAACCATCACGCCCTTGGGCAAACCGGTCGAGCCGGAGGTGTAGATCACGTAGGCCAGATGGCTGGCCTGCAGATTCGGCAGCTGCGGGTTGCGGGTGATGCCCAGCGGCCAGGTGCGCGGGTCGAGATTGAGCACCGGCACCGCCAGCAGCGGCAAGCGGTCGCGCAGATCGGCGCTGGTCAACACCGCGACCGGGGCACTGTCGCGCAGCAGATGCAGCAGGCGTTCGGCCGGGTGCGCCGGATCGACCGGCACATAACCGGCGCCGGCCTTGAGGATCGCCAGCAAACCCACCAGCGCGTGCACCCCGCGGCGCGCGACGATGGCAACGCGGTCATCAGGCTGCACGCCCAAGTCGATCAACTGGTGCGCCAGCGCATTGGCCCGGTGGTTCAACTCGGCAAACGTCAGCGACTCGCCCAGATGCACCGCCGCCAGCGCATCCGGCCGCGCCAGCACTTGCGCTTCGAAACGCTGCTGGATCGGCAGCGCCGCCGGGTAATCGACCTGACTGGCATTGAACCCGTGCAACAGTTGCTCGCGTTCGGCGGCGGGCAGTACCGACAACCGATTCAGCGGCGTCTCCGGCGCGT
Organism: Pseudomonas sp. NDM; assembly: GCF_003105095.1. Classification (NCBI taxonomy): domain Bacteria; kingdom Pseudomonadati; phylum Pseudomonadota; class Gammaproteobacteria; order Pseudomonadales; family Pseudomonadaceae; genus Pseudomonas; species Pseudomonas sp. NDM. Next base: position 12,574 of record NZ_QETJ01000011.1, read on the forward strand.
GTTCCAGCGCCGACAGCACTTGTTCCACTGCGTGCAGCAGATAGGCGCAGAGACGTTCACCCTCAACGGCGCGAGTGGCCAGCAAGGTCAGGCTGAAGCGGTCGCCGAAGTCATCGATGCTCAGGGTCAGCGGATAATTGGTGCGTTCTTCCGAACGCAGCACGCTGATGCCTTCCCACGCGGCAAGTGCTTCGGAGCTGGCACTGCCGCTGGAAGCGCTGTGCCGATAGTTGAGCAGCGTGCTGAACAACGGCGACGACGCGACCACGCCACTGCAACGCTGCGCCAATGCCAGCGGCGCATGTTCGTGACGCATCAGCGTGGTCAGCCGCGCGTGGGTGGCCTTGATCGCCTCACTGACCGCCAGCGCCGTGATGTCGACCCGCAGCGGCAAGGTGTTGATGAAGATGCCCAGCGCTCGTTCGGTGCCTTCGGCGTTGTGCATGCGCCCCATCAGCACCGTGCCGAACACCACGCTCGCTTGCCCGGTGAGGGCGCTCAGCACCTGGCCCCAACCGAGGTGGAACAGGCTGGCGACGCTGACGCCCTGGCGGCGTGCCTGCGCGCGCAAGCGACGCTCCAGTGGCGGCTCGAGCGCCTGACTGAATTCGACGATGTCACTGCCGTCGCCGTGCACACTCTGCAAGCCGTAGGGCAGCGTCGGCTGGTCGATGTCAGCCAGCATGTCGCGGAAAAACGCTTCGTGTTGCGCCTCGCTGATGCCCAGACGCGCCTGCGCCACGTAATTGCGAAACGGCACCGGCGCGCCCAACCGCGCGGCGTGCCCGCTCAGGCAAGCCTGCAGTTCCTCGCTGACCACCGCCAGTGCCGAGTGGTCCATCGCCATGTGATGAAACAGCAGCATGGCGACGATGCGTTGCTCGCGTTCATCCCAGGCATGCGCCAGCCGCAACAGCGGCGCGCGGGTGACGTCGAGGCGAAACTCGCGGGCGTCGAAACGGGCGTGCAATTGTGCCAACGCATCGCCGCCATCGGCCTCCAGCCGCACTTCTTCCAGCGGCAGGCGCGCCTCACGCATGACCACTTGCAACGGCGTATCGAGACCTTCCCAGAACACTGCGGTGCGCAGGATGTCGTGGCGGTCGATGACCGTCTGCAAGGCATCGACGAATGCCTGCAAACGCTGCGCTCCGCTGAACGCGAAATGCGCCTGCATGACGTAGGGGTCGCCGTGTTGCGCGCTGACGTGGTGATAGAGAATGCCTTCCTGCAACGGCGTCAGCGGATAGATGTCCTGCACGTTGGCAGCGCCGCCGGGAATGCCTTGGAGAAGCTGATCGAGGCTCTCCTGGCTCAGTTGCGCGAGGGTCAGCATTGCCGGGGTGATGTGGGTGCAGCCGGCCGCAATACCATTGGCCGGCACCTCGACCTGGCCGACCCTGGCCGCTGAATATTCGCCGGCCTTGATCAGCTCGATCAGCGCCGCCTTGTGTTCGCGCAACGAAGCCAGCAATGCCGGATCGCCCAGCGCTTGCTTGTTGCCATTGACGCGCAACTGGTCGTCCGTGACCGTCAACTGGATGTCGCGGGCTTTGAGTGTCGCCAACAAGGGATTGAGGTTCACAGGACGATCTCCATTCTTTCCGTGATTGCTGCGTAACCGGCCAGCGTCGGTTGTTCGAACAACGCCCGCACGTCAGCCTCCATGCCTTCCTGTTGCAGCCGGCCGACCAGACTCACCGCCAGCAACGAATGCCCGCCCAGCTCGAAAAAGTGGTCATGCCGCCCTACCCGTTCGACATTGAGCAACTCGCACCACAGCCGCGCCAGGGTGATTTCCACCTCGCCGACCGGCGCCTCATACGGCCGGCTGATCAGCGCATCCTGATTCGGTGCGGGCAACGCCTTGCGATCGAGTTTGCCGTTGGGGCTGAGCGGCAACCGATCGAGATGAACGAAGGTCGCCGGGACCATATAGTCCGGCAAACCGTGCAGTAACGTCGCACGCAGGATGTCGATGTCCAGCCGCGAGCCGGTGTAGTACGCCACCAGGCGTTTGTCCCCCGGCACGTCTTCGCGGGCCACTACCGCCGCCTCCTGGACGCCGTCGATCCGGCTCAGGCAGGCCTGGATTTCACCCAGTTCGATGCGCAGGCCGCGAATCTTCACCTGATCGTCATTGCGCCCGAGGTATTCGATATTGCCGTCGGCACGATAGCGAGCGATATCGCCGGTGCGGTACATACGCGCTTGCGCCTGGGCGCTGAACGGGTCGCGCAGAAAACGTTCGGCGCTGAGCTCGGCGCGGTTCAGATAGCCGCGCGCCACCTGCACGCCACCGATATACAGCTCGCCGACAACGCCTTGCGGCACCGGTTGTTGCTGCGCGTCGAGGATGTACATCCGCGTGTTGGCGATCGGTTTGCCGATCGGCGTATTGTCCGGCGTGTCCAGCAGCGGCCCGGCGCAATTCCACGCGGTGACGTCCACCGCCGCTTCGGTCGGGCCATACAGGTTGTGCAACTGACTGGCGGGCAACTGCTGTTTGAAACGCCGCACCAGACTGCCGGGCAACGCCTCACCGCTGCACATCACCTGGCGCAACCCGGCACAGCGCTCGGTCTGGCCGTGGGCGAGGAACACGTCGAGCATCGATGGCACAAAATGCACAGTCGTGACCTGTTCGCGCTCGATCAGCTCGCTCAGGTAGACCGGTTCCTTGTGCCCGCCAGGACGCGCCAGCAGCAGGCGTGTGCCGGTCATCAGCGGCCAGAAAAACTCCCAGACCGATACGTCGAAACTGAATGGCGTTTTTTGCAGCACGGTGTCCGCCGCCGTCAGCGCGCAGGCATCCTGCATCCACAGCAAACGGTTGACCACTGCGCCGTGCTCGTTGGCCACGCCTTTCGGTTGACCGGTCGAGCCAGAGGTGTAGATCACATAGGCCAGATTCGCCGACGTCAGGCCGCTGACCGGCGGATTGCTCGCCGGCAAATCGCGCCAGGTCTCCTGCTCCAGATTGATCACCGGCAATGCCAGTGCACCGGCCAGCGCGGCCGTGCTGCCTTGCACCAGCAGCGCCAGCGGTGCGCTGTCGGCAAGCATGTAGGCGATGCGTTCGGCCGGGTAGTCCGGGTCCAGCGGTACGTAAGCGCCGCCAGCCTTGAGGATCGCCAACAGGCCAACAACCATGGCGACACTGCGTTCGACGCAGATCGCCACCCGCGAGTCCGCCTGCACCCCGAGTCCGATCAGGTGGTGGGCCAGACGATTGGCGCGCACGTTGAGTTGTTGGAAATCCACCCGTTGATCAGCCATCTGCACGGCGACGGCCTGCGGCGTGCGCAGCACTTGAGCTTCGAACAGGCCGTGCAGGGTTTGCTGCAAGTCGTAATCGACCGCCGTCGCGTTGAAGTCGAACAGCAAGCGCTGACGCTCGGCATCCGGCAACACCGATAACTGCTCGATCGGTTGCTGCGGCGTCTGTTCCAGGGCATCGACCAAGCGCTGCAACGCTGTTTCCATATAGCGGCAGATGCGCAACGCACCGACCTCCGCCAAGGTGATCGCGCTGAGCCTGAAACCCGTGCCAAAGTCGTCGACGTTGAGGCTCAGCGGATAGTTGGTGCGCTCCTCGCTGTGCAAGGTCTCGATGCCTTGCCAAGCCGGGTGCGCTTGCGCTGGCGTCGCGCTGCCATGGCGATAGTTGAGCATCGCGCTGAACAACGGCGCCGGTGCGGCGATCCGGCTGCAACGCTGGGCCAGCGCCAGCGAAGCATGCTCATGCGCCAACAGGCCGGTGAGTTGCTCATGGGTGGCCGCCAGGGCCGCGCGCACCGTCTGCGCGCCCAAATCGACGCGCAGCGGCAAGGTATTGATGAACATGCCGAGCCCGCGATCCGCCCCCGCCCCGCCCTGCATCCGGCCCATCAGCACGGTGCCGAACACCACCCGCTGCTGGGCGGAGGTGGCGCCCAGAACTTGCGCCCAGGCCAGATGAAACACGCTGGCGACGCTCATGCCCAGCTGTCGCGCCTGACTGCGCAGACGCTGTGCCAGCGCATCGGGCAGTGCCAGCGCCGCTTCCTCATAAGTACCCGCCGCAGCATTGACCTCATGCAGACCGAACGGCAGCGTCGGTTCATCGACATCGCCGAGCATGTCGCGGAAGAACCCTTCGTGCTCCGCCTCACTGATGCCCAGCCGCGCCTGCGCTACATAGTTGCGGTACGGCGCCGCCGGTGGCAGCGAGCGCTGTTCGCCAGCAAGGCTGATCTGCATTTCTTCGCGCACGACTTCCAGCGCCGTGTGATCGAGGGCGATGTGATGGAACAGCAGCAGGCCGGCCACTTGTCCGGTGGCCGGATCGCGGGCGTACAACAAGCGGATCAGCGGCGCCTTGCCGAGATCCAGCGAACACGTCGACAGTTGCTCGAACGCGACTTCCTCCACCGGCAATTGCGCCTCGCGCCACACCACTTGCACCGGCGCGTCGAGGCCCTGCCAGACGATCGAAGTGCGCAGGATGTCATGGCGCGCCATGACCTGACGCAACGCACGGGCGAACGCCTCGACGCGCTCGACACTGGCGAACGTCAACCGTGAATGCAGCACGTACGGGTCGTTCTGCCCGGCGGTGATGTGGTGGTAGAGAATGCCTTCCTGCAACGGCGCCAGCGGGTAAATGTCCTGCACATTGGCCGCACCGCCCGGCACCGTGGCGACGATGCGCTCGATGCTGGCCTGATCCAGTTGCAGCAGGCTGAGCATGTCGGGCGTGATGCAGGTGCAGTGCGCGGCGATGCCGTTGGCCGGCACCACAATCTCGCGGCCGCTGCCGACCGCCGCCGCCAGCGCCGCCAGTGTCGGCTGGTTGAACAGCACACGCACGTCGGTAGTCAGGTCGATCTGACGCATGCGTTCGATGACGCTGACCGCCAGCAACGAGTGCCCGCCGAGCTCGAAGAAATTATCGTGGCGGCCAACCTGCGCAACCCTGAGCACCTCGCTCCAGATCTGCGCCAGCGCGGTTTCCACCGGGCCCTGCGGCGCTTGGTACTGACGGCTGAGCCAGGCGCTTTGCTCCGGTTCCGGCAAGGCATTGCGGTCGAGTTTGCCGTTGGCGGTCAACGGCAAGGCGTCGAGGCGCACGTAGGCCGCCGGCAGCAACGCTTGCGGCAAGCGCGATTGCAAATGCTCACGCAGGTCCTCGAGATCGAGCGGCCCACGCGCGGTGAACCACGCCAGCAACTGCCCGTCGCGCACTTGTGCCACAGCGTCCTGCAGCGCCGGATGACTGGCCAGCGCCGCTTCGATTTCGCCGAGTTCCACGCGCACGCCGCGCAGTTTGACCTGATCGTCATTGCGCCCCAGATACTCCAGCGTGCCGTCGGTGCGCCAGCGCACAAGGTCGCCGGTGCGATACATGCGCGCCCCAGGCTCATGGCTGAACGGGTCGGCGAGGAAGCGCTCGGCGGTCAACTCATCGCGGTTCAGGTACCCCCTGGCCACGCCTGCGCCGGCGACGTACAACTCGCCTCTGACCCCAACCGGCAACAGCTGCTGCCGGCCATCGAGGACATACACCCTGGCATTTGCAATCGGTCGGCCAATATGCAACGCCTGCCCGGCCGCGATGCGCCCCGAGGTCGCCACCACCGTTGCCTCGGTCGGGCCGTAGTTGTTGATCACTTCGAAACTCTGGTCACGCGGGAATTGCCTGAGCTTGTCGCCGCCGATCAACAGCGTGCGCAAGGTCGGATGGCCCAGCTCGCGGCTGAAGGCATATTCCGCCACTGGCGTCGGCAGGAAGCTCACCTGCAACGGCTGCGCGCGCCACCATTCGAGCAACTCATCGAGGTGTTCATTGCCGATCGACGCCGGCGGCAGGTGCAACGTCGCGCCCACGCACAAGGCCGGCCAGACCTCCCAGGCCATGGCGTCGAAACCGAATCCGGCGACACTGGCGGTATGGCTGCCGGCGCGCAGATCGAAGGCTGCGGCGTGCCATTGCACCAGGTTTTCCAGGGTGCGGTGTTCGACCATTACGCCTTTTGGCTGGCCAGTGGAGCCCGAGGTGTAGATCACGTAGGCGAGATGATCGGCCGTCAAACCGCCGACTTCAGGATTGCGGTCCGGCCGGTCATGCCAACGCTCGTCGCCAAGATCGATCACCGGCACCGCCACCCTGCCCGGTTCCACGCCGGACACCAGCAGCGCCAGCGGTGCGCTGTCGGCCAGCAGATAGGCAATGCGTTCGGCCGGATGCGCCGGGTCGATCGGCACATAGGCCGCGCCAGCCTTGAGCACCGCGAGCATGGCCAGCAGCATGTGCGGGCCTCGCCGGGTGGAAATCGCCACCCGCGCGTCGGGCCGAACGCCCAGCTCGAGCAGGTAATGCGCGAGGCGGTTGGCCTGTTGATTGAGCTGCGTATAGGTCAGCTGGTGTTCGCCCGCGTGCAGCGCCGGCGCGTGCGGGTTGAGCAGCACTTGCGCCTCGAACAGGCGCTGCACCGTCTGCGCTGGCGGGAAGGCCACAGCGCTGGCGTTGAACTGTGTGAGCACTCGTTCGCGCTCGGATGGCGGCAGGATCGCCAGCCGATCCAGTGCCTGTTCGGGATCCTGCTCCAGAGCCGCCACCAACAGTGCCAGCGCGCTGTGCATCAGCTCGCAGACCCGTTGCGCACCAACCTCGGCGGGCGTCAGCACCGACAAATCGAAGCCCTCGCCGAGATCGTTGATGCTCAGCGTCAGTGGATAATGGCTGCGCCCCTCATGAGCAAGAAACTCGATCCCCTGCCACGCCTCCCCGTCAGACTGGCGCGAGGCGCTGTGGCGATAATTCAGCACCGAACTGAACAGCGGCAACGGTGCGGCAACCGCACTGCAACGCTGAGCGAGCGCGAGTGAAGCGTGTTCGTGACCGAGCAGCGCAGCCAGCCGCTGATGCACGCCGCGCAGTGTCGCACCGACGCTGGCCTCATCGACGTCGACACGCAACGGCAAGGTATTGATGAACATCCCCAGTGCCCGATCGGCCCCCGCACCGCCCTGCAGGCGACCGAGCAACACGCTACCGAACACCACGCGGGGCTGCCCGGCGGTGGCCGCCAGCACCTGCGCCCAGGCGAGGTGGAACAGACTGGCCGCGCTGACCCCGAAACTGCGCGCCTGCGCCCGCAAACGCCTGCTTAACTCAAGCGGCATTGCGCTGACATGCCCTTCGATGTCCCTGCCGTCATTTTCAACTTCACGCAAACCGAACGGCAGGGTCGGCTCGTCGACGTCGCCGAGCATCTCGCGGAAGAATATCTCGTGTTCCTGCTCGCTGACGCCGTGGCGAGCCTGCGCCACGTAATTGCGATACGGCGCTGCTGCGGGCAGTGGCTCGCTGTTGCCGAGCAAGCCGGCCTGCATCTCCTGCCGCACCACCTCCAGCGCCGTGTGATCGAGGGCGATGTGATGGAACAGCAACATGGCGACGACCCGTTTGTGCTCAGGGTCATCGGCATACACCAGGCGCATCAGCGGCGCCTGACCGAGGTCGAGGCGCCAGTGCCGGGCGGCGAAACGCCCTTGCAACTGGGCAAGCACATCACCTTCTGCCGGGTCCAGCGCCACACCGTCGACCGCTAACGGCGCCCGTCGCCAGACCACTTGCTGCGGGCTCGGCAATCCCTCCCAGACCACGCTGGTGCGCAGAATGTCGTGGCGCTCGATAATGCCCTGCAGGGCTTTGGCGAAGGCATACAGGCGGTCGATGTTGGCAAAGGCCAGACTCGATTGCAGCAGATACGGATCGCCCGCGCCGGCGCTGATGTGGTGATAAAGAATGCCCTCTTGCAACGGCGCCAGCGGATAAATGTCCTGCACGTTGGCCGCGCCGCCCGGCACCGTGGCGACGATGCGTTCGACACTGGCCTGGTCCAGTTCGCTCAGGCTCAACATGTCCGCGGTGATGTGGCGGCAGTCATCGGTAATGCGATTGGCCGGCACCTCGATTTCGCGACCGCTGCCCAGCGCCGCCGCCAGTGCGGCGAGGGTCGGCTGGCTGAACAGCACCCGCACATCGGCGCTCAGGCCGAGCTGGCGCAGGCGCTCGATCAGGCTGACGGCGAGCAACGAATGCCCGCCCAGTTCGAAGAAATTGTCATGCCGACCGACCTGCGCGACTTTGAGCAGATCGCTCCAGATCTGCGCCAACGCCTGCTCCAATGGACCTTGCGGCGCTGCGTATTCGTGGCTGAGCCAGGCGCTGTGATCCGGCTCCGGCAAGGCTTTGCGGTCAAGCTTGCCGTTGGCGGTCAGCGGCATCGCCTCGACGCGGACATAAGCGGCGGGAATCAGTGCCTCGGGCAGTCGGCTCTGCAAGTGGCGGCGCAGATCAGCGATGTCTACCGCGCTGCGCTCGCTGAACCACGCCAGCAAGCGCCCGTCACGCACCAGCACCACCACGTCTTGCACGGCGCTGTGCGTACTCAGCGCAGCTTCGATTTCCCCCGGCTCGATGCGCACGCCGCGCAGTTTCACCTGATCGTCATTGCGCCCCAGATATTCGAGCGTGCCGTCGGCGCGCCAACGGGCAAGATCGCCAGTGCGATACATGCGCCCATGGGGCTCATCGCTGAACGGATCTTCGAGGAACATGTCGGCACTCAGTGCCGGGCGATTCAGGTAGCCACGAGCGACCCCGGCGCCACCCACATACAGTTCGCCCTGCACGCCCACCGGCACCGGTTGTTGCTGACTGTCGAGCAGATAGATTTTGGCATTGGCGATCGGCCGACCGATGTGCAACGCCTGCCCCGCCTCAATGCGCCCGGACGTCGCCACCACCGTGGCTTCGGTCGGCCCGTAGTTGTTGATCACGTCGAAGGTCTGGTTACGCGGGAACTGCCGGAGCTTGTCGCCGCCGATCAACAACGTGCGCAGGGTCGGATGGCCCAACTCGCGGCTGAACGCGTACTCGGCCACTGGGGTCGGCAGGAAGCTCACTTGCAATGGCTGCGCGCGCCACCATTCGAGCAATTCATCGAGGTGTTCATTGCCGATCGATGCCGGTGGCAAGTGCAGGGTCGCGCCCACGCACAAGGCCGGCCAGACCTCCCAGGCCATGGCGTCGAAACCGAACCCGGCGACGCTGGCGGTATGGCTGCCGGCATGCAGATCGAAGGCGGCGGCGTGCCAGTGCACCAGGTTTTCCAGGGTGCGGTGTTCGACCATTACGCCTTTTGGCTGGCCGGTAGAGCCGGAGGTGTAGATCACATAGGCGAGATGGGCCGGGGTCAGCGCCGGCAATTGCGGGTTGGCGTCGGACAAATTTGCCCAGCCGTTATTGTCCAGATCGATCAGCGGCACCGTGCCGAGCAAGTCGCGGGTCGAGGCCTCGGCCAGCACTGCCAGCGGATCGCAGTCCTGCAGCAGATAGGCGATGCGCTCGCGGGGATGGGCCGGATCGACCGGCACGTAAGCCGCGCCGGCCTTGAGAATTGCCAGCAACGCGACGAGCATCTGCGGGCTGCGGCGCAGGCATACGGCGACACGATCGTCCGGCTGCACGCCGAGGCCGATCAGGTGCTGGGCCAGACGATTGGCGCGCTGGTTCAGCTGCGCGTAACTCAGACGCTGCTCGCCCTGCACCGCCGCCCAGGCGTCGGGATTCGCCAGCGCTTGCGCTTCGACCAGGCGCTGCACGGTCTGCGCGGGCGGGAATGGTTGCGTGGTGTCGTTGAAGCCGAACAACACTTGTTGGCGTTCGCCCGGCGAGACAATCGACAACTGTTGCACGGGCAGCGTCGGCGAGTATTCGAGGGCGTTCACCAGACTGTGCAGTGCGGTTTGCAGATAATCGCAAACCCGCACGCCGTCCACCTGCGGCACCGCCTGCACGTTCAGCAGGAAACCATCGCCGAGGTCATCGACGCTGACCACCAGCGGATAATTGCTGCGCTCGCGGGAGCAGAGAATGTCGATGCCGTCCCATTCCACTGCAGCCGCGTCCGCCTGACTGTGACGGTAATTGAGCAGCGTGCTGAACAGCGGCGACGTCGCGGCGACACCGCTGCAGCGCTGGGCCAACGCCAGTGACGCCTGCTCGTGGCCGAGCAACTGCGCCAGGCGTTGGTGGGTGACACGCACGCTGTCCTGCACCGATTCGGCGCCGACAGTGACGCGCAATGGCAAGGTGTTGATGAACATGCCCAACGCACGATCGGCGCCAGCGCCGCCCTGCATGCGCCCCAGCAGAACGGTGCCGAAGACCACGTCCTGCTGACCGGAAACCTGCGCCAGCACCTGTGCCCAGGCCTGATGCACGAGACTGGCGATGCTGATGCCGAGGCGCCGCGACACTCCGCGCAAACGTTGTCCGAGGCCAACGTCGAGGGCCAATTGGCTGTCAACGATGGCGCTGCCGTCGCCGAGCACATCCTGCACACCGAACGCCAGTGTCGGCTCGCTGATGTCGCCGAGCATGTCGCGAAAGAACTCCGCGTGCGCTTCGTCATCGGCGCCCGCGCGGGCCTGGGCCACGTAATTGCGGTATTGCACGGCTGGCGGCAGATCATCCGTGCGCCCGAGCAGCAGGTCGTTCATTTCCGCCACCAGCACTTCGAGTGCGGTGTGGTCGAGGACGATGTGATGCATCAGCAGGATGCCGACCCAGCGCTGATTGGCCTGGTCTTCGGTATAGGCAAAACGCATCAGCGGCGCCTGGGTCAGATCGAGGCGATAGTGACGCGGATCGAAACGCGCCTGCATCTGCTCCAGTGCGTCGCCGGCAAGCTCGTCGGCATCGACCCGCTCAAGATTCAGCGGCGCCTCGCGCCAGACCACTTGCACCGGCGCCTCCAGCCCCTCCCAGACCACGCTGGTGCGCAGAATGTCATGACGGGTAATCACGCTGTTCAAGGCGCGCACGAAGTCCTTGATCTGCGCCAGGCCGGCAAAGGCAAATTGCGCCTGCAGCACGTAGGGATCGCCGCTGTGGCTGGCGAGGTGGTGGTAGAGAATGCCCGCCTGCAACGGTGCCAGTGCGTAGATGTCCTGAACATTGCCGACACCGCCGGGCACACTGTCGATCACTGTGTCGATGCCAGCCTGATCGAGATCGGCCAACGGCAATTGCTCCGGGGTGATCGCCGTGCAACCGGCTTCGATACGATTGGCCGGTACAACATGCACCTGTGTCGCGCCGAGGGTAGCCGCCAGCGCCGCCACGCTTGGCTGGCCGAACAGCACCCGCACATCGCAGTGCAAGTCGTGTTGACGCATGCGTTCGATCAGCTTCACCGCCAGCAGGGAATGCCCGCCGAGCTCGAAAAAGTTGTCATGCCGACCCACCTGCTCGACCCCGAGCAGGCTCTGCCAAATGCCGGCAATCAGGCTTTCCACCGCGCCTTGCGGCGTCTCGAATCCGCGTCGCGCAAACGCATCACTGTCCGGCGCCGGCAGTGCCTTGCGGTCGAGTTTGCCGTTGGCGGTCAGCGGCAAGGCGTCGAGGCGCACAAAGGCGCTGGGCACCATGTAGTCCGCCAGCGAGTCGAGCAGCGTATCGCGCAGCTGCGCCACGCTCGGTTCTTCGCCTTCGGCAGCGGTCCAGTACGCCACCAGTCGCGTGTCGCCGGGGCTGTCTTCGCGGGCGATGACCACGGCGTCGCGCACACCGGCGCAGGCCGACAGGCGTGCCTGGATCTCGCCGAGCTCAATGCGAAAACCGCGGATCTTCACCTGATCATCGTTGCGCCCCAGATAGTCGAGACTGCCGTCGGCGGCCCAGCGCGCCAGATCCCCGGTTTTGTACAGGCGCGCATCGGCGGCGCGGCTGAACGGATCACGAATGAAGCGCTCGGCGGTCAGCTCAGGACGGTTGAGATATCCGCGCGCCACGCCCGCGCCACCGACATACAACTCGCCGGTCACACCGACCGGCACCGGTTCGCCTTGAGGATCGAGCACATACAGTTGCAGGTCGGCAATCGGCCCGCCGATCGGGCTGACACCGACCAATTGCGCATCGGCGGCCTGCAGCGGCCGATAGGTCACGTGCACGGTGGTTTCGGTGATGCCGTACATGTTCACCAACCGCGTGCCGGCGTTGCCGACCCGGGCGTACCACGGTTTGAGCAGTCCCGGCTCAAGTGCCTCGCCGCCGAAAATCACTTCACGCAGCGAATGCTGCAACCCACTGCGGCCCTGCGCGGCGATCAACTGGCGGAACGCGCCAGGGGTCTGATTGAGCACGGTGACGCCGCTGCGGCACAGCAGCGCATAGCATTCATCGGGCGCACGACTGACGGTTTGTGGAACCAGCAACAGTTGCCCGCCGAAGGCCAGCGCCCCCCAGATTTCCCACACCGAGAAATCAAAGGCGAACGAGTGGAACAGCGCCCAGACGTCGCGCTCATTGAACTGAAACCAGTGCGCTGTGGCGCAAAACAGCCGCGCCACGTTGCGATGCTCGACCATGACGCCCTTGGGCAAACCGGTGGAGCCGGAGGTGTAGATCACATAGGCCAGACTCGCCGGAGTGAGCCCGGCGATCTGCGGATCGCGCTCGGATTCGCCGCGCAGAGTGTGATCGTCGAGATCGATCAGCGGCACTGGCAGCGCGCCGACCCGCTCTCGGGTGGCGGCTTGCAGCAGCAGTGCCACCGGGGCGCTGTCCTGCAGGGTGAAAGCGATTCGCTCCTGCGGATAGGCCGGGTCGATCGGCACATACGCGGCGCCGGCCTTGAGCACACCGAGCAGGCCGATGAGCATTTGCGGGCCACGCTCGACGCAGATCGCCACGCGATCATCCGGGCGAATTCCCAGCCCCAGCAGATGATGAGCGACTTGGTTGGCACGGTGATTGAGTTCGCCGTAGCTGAGGCTCTGCCCGTCGAACAGCAACGCGGTGGCATCCGGCCGGGCCTGGGCGTGCGCTTCGAACTGCTGATGAATCAATGGCGTATCGGGGAAATGCGCAAGCGCTGCATGGGCGCCGTGCAAGAGCCGTTCGCGCTCGGCGGCCGGCAGAATCCGGACGCTGTGCAGCGGCGTCGGCGTGCTCGTCTGCAACGCATCGACCAGGCCTTGCAGGGTGGTCTGCAGATAATCGGCGATGCGTTGCGCGCCCAGACTCGACTCCGCGAGTGCGGTGATACGCAAGTCTTCGCCCAGGTCATCGATGTTGACGGTCAGCGGATAATTGGTACGTTCGCGCGCGCCCAGCACTTGCACGCCCGGGGCGATCTCGATGATTTCGGCGACTTCATCGACGCTGCTGTGACGGTAGTTGAGGATCGCGCTGAACAGCGGCGTCGGCACTGCCACCGCACTGCAACGTTGCGCCAGCGCCAGCGAGGCTTGCTCATGGCCAAGCAGCGCGGTCAGGCGGCGGTGGGTCAACAGCACGCCGGCGCGCACGTCGTCGGCTCCGACATCGACCCGCAGTGGCAAGGTGTTGATGAACATACCCAGCGCGTGTTCACCACCCTCGCCGGCCGCCATGCGCCCGAGCAGCACGGTGCCGAACACCACCGCCGTGCGCCCGGACAATTCGCCGAGAACCCGCGCCAGGGCCAGGTGCATGACACTGGCCACGCTCACCCCCAGTTGCCGCGCCTGCTCGCGCAATTGGCGACTGAGGGCGCCGTCGAGCAGCAGCGAGACTTCTTCGATCGAGTGGCCGTCGCCCTGCACATCGCGCAAGCCGCAGGGCAGCGTCGGCTCGTCGATGTCGGCGAGCATCTCGCGGAAAAATGCCTCGTGGGCCGATTCATTTGCGGCCAGCCGTGCCCGCGCCAGATGATCGCGATACGGCACTGGCGCCGCCACTTGCGCGCTGTGCCCGAGCAGAAACGCCTGGGCTTCGCGACGGATCACGTCCAGCGCCAGGTGATCCATGATCAGGTGATGGAACAGCAACAAGGCAACCACGCGGCCATTGCCCGGATCGTCGGCAAACACCAGGCGCAGCAGCGGTGCCTGCCGCACATCGAGACGGAAATGCTGCGGGTCGTGGCGCTGCAACAGTTGCTCGAGCACCTCGCCATTGCCGTTCAATTCGAGCTCTTCGCAGTGCAGCGCAGCCTTGCGGTGGACCACTTGCAACGGTTCGTCCAGGCGCTCCCAGACAAACGAAGTGCGCAGGATGTCGTGGCGGCCGATCATCCATTGCAGCGCATCGGCAAAGGCTTGCAGGCGCTCACGATTGGCAAAGGCAAAGCGCGCCTGCGACACGTATGGGTCGCCCGCCGCTGCCGCCAGATGCAGATAAAGCATGCCCTCCTGCAAGGGCGCCAAGGGGTAGATGTCCTGCACATTCGCCGCACCGCCCGGCACACCGGCGACAATACGGTCGAGGCTGACCTGATCGAGCGCCACCAGCGGCAGCATGTCCGGGGTGATGCGATACGCCGGACTCAACCAGTCACCGTTGTGCTGCGCGACCAGTTCCAGCAGTTGTGCCTTGTGAGCGGCGAGGCTGTCCCACAACGCATCATCCAGCGCGTCGTCACTGCCCAGAATGACCAGGTCTTCATCTTCCTGTTGAAGGCGGATCGCATGGGTCGAAATAACTGCCATCAGTTCGCTGAAATGCATGGGATAACCTGCTGTAAAGACAAGAAAAAAGGCGCACGCAGCAGCAAGTCCGTGCTCACCGCGCGCAGCCCGGAAAAACTAAAACATCGGCGCGGCGCTGTCTGACATGGGAAGCCGGGACAAGCCCCGCTCCGCACAGCAGCGCAGACGACCTGGCCCGGTCAGATCCGCCGCTTGCGGTTGAGCTGCGGAATGGTGGTGGGCGCGATGTCGACCTTGTGCGTCTGCCGCGAGGTCTGCGCCGCCAGTGCCGCCAGCGTCGGCTGACTGAACAGCGTGCGGGCGTCGACGTGCAGCCCGGCCTGACGCATGCGTGCCACCAGACTCACCGCCAGCAACGAATGCCCGCCCAACTCGAAGAAATTGTCGTTGCGCCCGATCTGCTCGATGCCCAGCGTCTCGGCCCAGACCCGCGCCACGGCCTGTTCGAGGTCGCCCTCGGGCGCCACGTAGGCGCGGCTGAGCAGGTGTTCGGCGCCGGGGGCCGGCAAGGCCTTGCGATCAACCTTGTCATTCGGCGTCAGTGGCATCGCCGCCAGCAGCACGAAGGCGGCTGGCACCATGTACTCGGGCAATTGCTGCAAGACATGCTCACGCAGCGCTTCGATGGCAGGCGCCGAGTGGCCTTCGCCCACGGTGAAATAGGCGACCAGGCGCTCATCGCGCACCAGCACCACGGCCTGGCGCACGGCAGCATGCTCGAGCAGCCGCGCTTCGATTTCTCCCGGTTCCAGACGCAGGCCGCGCAGTTTCAGCTGGAAGTCGGTGCGGCCGAGAAACTCGAGATTGCCGTCTGCCTGATAGCGCACCCGATCACCGCTGCGATACAAGCGATCACCCGCCACAAATGGGCTGTCGATGAAGCGTTCGGCCTGGACCTGCGGCAACTGGTGATAACCGCGGGCGACGCCAACGCCTGCGATGTGCAACTCGCCGCTGACGCCCAGTGGCACCGGCTGATCGTTGCGATCGAGCACATACAGCCGCGTGTTGCACAGTGCCTTGCCGATCGGGATGACCCGCTCGGGCAGCGGTTCATGGGGTTCGAGGGTCCAGGCGCTGCTGTCGACCGTGGTTTCGGTCGGGCCGTACACATTGTGCAGGCGCACCCACGGCAAGCGGTCGCGCACGGCACGGACCATGGCGATGGTCAGGTCGCCGCCGCCGCAGAACACGTCGGTGAGGCTGGTGCAGCTGCGGACGTCTTCCTGCTCGAGGAACTGCTGCAACAACGCCGGGACGAACTTGACCACGCTGATGCGCTGTTCACGAATCACTTGCGTGACGTAGGCCGAATCGCGGTTGCCGTCGGGGCGCGCCAGCACCAGGCGCAGACCGGCGCTCAACGGCCAGAAAATCTCCCATACCGAACTGTCGAAACTGAACGGCGCCTTTTGCAACAGCGCGCCGTCCTCGGTCGGCGGGCGGATCTGCGAGCCCCAGTGCATCAGGTTGCAGACACTGCGATGCTCGATCATCACGCCCTTGGGCGTGCCGGTAGAGCCCGAGGTATAGATCATGTAAGCCAGGTTCGCCGCACTCAGGTCCGCCACCTGCAGATTGTCGCTTGATGCCTCGTCCCAGGTGCTGCGGTCGAGGTCGACCACGGTTACATCCGTCTGCCCCAGCAGGTCGCGGGTCGCTGCATGGAGCAGCACTACCACCGGGGCACTGTCGCGCAACATGAATTCGAGACGCGCCAGCGGATAATCCGGGTCCAGCGGCACGTAGGCGCCACCGGCCTTGAGAATCGCCAGCAGGCCGATCACCAGCTCGAGACTGCGCTCGACACAGATCGCCACCCGCGCATCGGGTCCCACGCCTTGCTCACGCAGGTGACGGGCCAGACGGTTGGCCTGTTCGTTGAGTTCCCGCCAGCTCAGTTGTGCATCGCCGGCCTGCAACGCGATTGCATCCGGCCGGCGTTGCACCTGCTGCTCGAACAACACGTGCAGCGGTTGCTCGAGTGGGCAGTCAACTGCGGTGGCGTTGAAGCGGGTCAGCAACTGGTCGTGCTCCGCCGGTGACAGAATCGGCAGTCGGCTCAGCGGCAGATCCGAGTCATGCTCCAGTGCCTCGATCAGCCCGGCCAGGGCCGTGTGCATGTAGTCGCCGATACGGCGCGCGCCGATGCTGGTCACGGCTCTGGCGGTCAACTGCAAACCATCGCCGAAATCGTCGACGCTCAGGGTCAGCGGGTAGTTGGTGCGTTCTTCGTTGGCGAGGGTTTCGATGCCCTGCCACTGCGGCCCTTCTGCCTGGCCGAGCTGTCGCTCGCTGTGGCGATAGTTGAGCAGTGCGCTGAACAGCGGCATCGGCGCGACCACGCCGCTGCAGCGCTGGGCCAGTGCCAGCGATGCGTGTTCGTGCCCGAGCAAACCGGTCAAGCGCCGGTGGGTCGCCTGCACGGCGGTTCGCGCCGCAGCGTCGACATCGACGCGCAACGGCAAGGAATTGATGAACACCCCCAACGCACGATCAGCGCCGGCGCCGCCCTGCATGCGGCCCATCAACACCGTGCCGAACACCACGCGCTCCTGCCCCGAGGTTGCCGCCAGTACCCGCGCCCAGGCCAGATGAATCAGGCTGGCGACGCTGACACCGAGTCGGCGCGCCTGCTGGCGCAGTCGGCCATCCAGTTCGCTGGCCAGATGTTGCTGCGATTCTTCGATACCCCGGCCATCGCCTTGTACGTCGTGCAAACCGAACGGCAAGGTCGGCTCATCGATATCGCCGAGCATTTCACGGAAGAAGTCCTCATGTTCCGCTTCGCTGACGCCCAGCCGCGCTTGCGCCACATAATTGCGGTACGGCACCGCCGGCGGCAGAGGCTCGCGCAGTCCGGCGAGGCTGGCGGACATTTCTGCGCGCAGTACTTCAAGGGCTATGTGATCGAGCGCGAGGTGATGGAACAGCAACACGCCGACCAGCCGCGAGTTGCCGGGATCATGGGCAAACAGCAAGCGCAGCAGCGGTGCCTGACTGACGTCGAGGCGATAGCGCCGGGCATCGAAGCGCTGATGCAATTGCTCGAGAACGTCGCCCTGGGCAGGATCGATTTCGATCTCCTGCAGCGGCAGTTCGGCGTGGCGCAGCACCACTTGCACTGGCGTGACCAGCCCCTCCCAGACCACCGCGGTGCGCAGAATGTCGTGGCGCGCCATGACCGCACGCAAAGCGTCGGCGAAGGCCTCGACGCGCTCCAGACTGGCAAACGCCAGATGTGATTGCAGCAGGTACGGATCGCCCTGCGCGGCGGTGATGTGGTGATAAAGGATGCCGTCCTGCAACGGCGCCAGCGGGTAGATATCCTGCACGTTGGCCGCGCCTCCGGGCACGCTGGCGACAACGCGATCGAGAGTGGCCTGATCCAGCTCGATCAGCGCCAGCATGTCGGGGCTGATAGCGGTGCAACCGGCGGCAATGCGATTGGCCGGCACTTCGATTTCGCGCCCACTGCCAACGGCCGCCGCCAGTGCGGCGAGCGTCGGTTGGCCAAACAACACGCGCACATCACAAGTCATGCCGAGCTGACGCATACGTTCGATCAGGCTCACTGCCAGCAGCGAGTGCCCGCCCAGTTCGAAGAAATGGTCGTGGCGCCCGACTCGTGCTACTTGCAAAACCTCGGCCCAGATCTGCGCCAATGCGCTTTCCACTTCGCCTTGGGGCGCTTCATATTCACGGCGTATCAACGCTTCAGCGCCCGGGGCCGGCAAGGCCTTGCGGTCGATTTTGCCATTGGCGGTCAGCGGCATCGCCGGCACACGCACGTACGCCTGCGGCAGCAGGGCACTGGCCAAATGCGCTTGCAGAAAGGTGTGCAACTCAAGGACTTGCACCGGTCGGCGTTCGCTGAACCACGCCAGCAACTGGCCGTCCCGCGCCAGCACCACTGCCTCCTGAACCGCGTCATGGCGACTCAGCGCGGCCTCGACTTCGCCCGGTTCCACACGCACACCACGGATTTTCACCTGATCATCGCTGCGCCCCTGATATTCAAGGGTGCCGTCGGCGCGCCAGCGCACCAGATCGCCGCTGCGATACAGGCGCGCCGCCGGGTCAGTACTGAACGGGTCGCGCAGAAAGCGTTCGGCGGTCAGGTCCGGGCGATTCAGGTATCCCCGGGCAATACCGGCGCCGCCGACGTACAGCTCGCCGGTCACGCCGATCGGCAGTGGCCGCTGCTGTTGGTCGAGGACATGCACCGTGGCGTTGCTCACTGGTCGGCCGATATGCAGCGCTCGTCCTGGCTCGATTCTGCCGAACGTCGCGACCACAGTGGCCTCGGTCGGGCCGTAGTTGTTGATCACCTCGAATGACTGCGCACGATTGAACTGGCGTAGACGATCGCCGCCGATCAACAGGGTGCGCAGGGTCGGATGCTTGATTTTGCGGCTGAAGACATATTCGGCGACGGGCGTGGGCAGGAAACTCACATCCAGTGGTTGCGAACGCCACCAGGTCAGCAGCGCATCGATGTCTTCGCTGCCTTCACGGGCCGGTGCCAGATGCAGGGTCGCGCCAGCACACAGGGCCGGCCAGACTTCCCAGGCCATCGCGTCGAAGCCGAATCCGGCGAGGCTGGAGGTGTGCTGGCCGGGGCCGAGGCTGAAGGCCTGACAATGCCAGTCGATCAGATTGCCCAACGTGCGATGCTCGACCATTACGCCTTTGGGCAGGCCGGTGGAGCCGGAGGTGTAAATCACGTAGGCGAGGTTGTCCACGGTCACTCCCGCCACTACCGGGTCGGCCTCGTTGGCGGTCGGCCAATCAGGTTGATCAAGGGCAATCACCGGCACCTGCAGCAGCGGCAAGCGAGCGCGCAAATCACTGTGGATCAGCACGGCCAGCGGTGCGCTGTCCGTCAGCAAGTAGCTCAAACGCTCGCGCGGCTGCGCCGGGTCGATCGGCACATAAGCGGCGCCGGCCTTGAGCACAGCGAGCAGTCCCGCCAGCGTATCGAGCCCGCGCCGGGCGACCACGGCGACGCGATCATCGGGTTTTACCCCGAGTTCAAGCAAATGTCGGGCGAGGTCATTGGCTTGGCTGTTGAGTTGGCCATAGGTCAGTTGCTGCCCTTGATACACAGCAGCGATGGCGTCAGGGCGCTGGTCTGCTTGCGCGCTGAAACGCTGGGCAATGGTCTGGCCCTGCGGAAAATCCATCCGCGTGTCGTTCCATTGCTGCAACAGCTGCGCTTCGTCCGCGGTGCTCAGACAGAACTCTGCCGTCGACAGCGCCGGTTGCTCCAGCCCCTGCTCGAGAATCAACAGCAACCGTGCGCCCAGCGCTTCAACTTCCTGGGCATCGAAGTACGCCTGGTCGTAGACCAGATGCAGCCAGGCCTGAGCGTCGAAGCGATTGCTGCGCAGATGGATCGCCAGCGGTGTGGCTTCGTGGCCGTTGGAGACTTTGACGGTGCGCGCCGAGGCCGCGCCGTAGCGGTAATCGTGGTCGTCCTGCTCGTAGGACACCGATACTTCGAACAATTGGGCGCGGTCCTCGCGCAGCAAGCCGAGCGCGCGATTCATTTCACTCAGGGAAAACCGCTGATGGCGCAGATCCTGTTTCAGCTGCGCGGCGATGGCTTGCACCAACTGCGCAAATGGCAAGTCCCGAGCAAAATCCAGGCGCACCGCGCTGACCTGGGCGAACAGGCCGAGGGTGGTTTTGAAATGCGCACCGGAGCGGTTGAGAATCGGCAGGCCCGCCACCCAATCGTCGCGTTGCGCGGTGCGGCTGAAATACACGTGCAAGGCCGCCAAGAAAACATGAAACGCCGAAGCGCCATGCTGTCGCGCCGCTTGCTGCATGCGCTGATGCAGCAACGCGGGCATGACTTGCACATGTGCCTGCGCCGCTCGCGACACTTGGCCGGAATCCTGACGATGGCGCGGCAGGAGCAACGGCTCCGGCGGCGTCCGGTACTTGTCCAGCCAATAGGCGCGATCGCGGGCGTGCCGATCCGAACCCTGATAGCGCGCGTCGTCGGCAATGAAATCGACATAGGACGGCGCCGAAAGGGTCGCTGGTTGTCCCTCGCTCAGTGCACTGTAGATCTCGCCCAGCGACTTGAGCATCTGGCCAAAGCCCCAACCGTCGAGAATCAGGTGATGGGCCTGGGTCGCCAGCCAATGACGCTCTTCGTCCAGACGAATCAGACAGAAACGGAACAACGGCTCGCCGTCCAGGCGATAGACCTGCTGCATTTGCTGCTTTACCAACGCCTGCGCCGCCGCTTGCGCATCGTCCAGCGCCGATAGATCAAACAGCGGAACGGCCACCGGCATCGTCGAGGCGAAAGTTTGCAGGGGCATGCCATCGGCGCCGGCGCCCGGCAACAGGACGGTGCGTAACGCATCATTGTTGGCGACCAGCGATTGCAGCGCTGCCTGCATGACCGCTGGGTCTAGCGGGCCATTTAGCTCTACGTATCCGCCAATGTTGTACAGCGGCGAATCACCGCGACTGAGTTGATCGAGCCAGATATCTCGTTGGGCGGCGGTCAGCGCAAAGGTTTCGCGAGGCACGGACAGATCGTCCGCTGCGGGAGCAGAAGTAGGCTGCATAAGATCCATCTCATGTGATTTGCCGGATATTCAAGCATCGGCCCCGTTTACGGGATGACACCTGAAACCCGGACAAGCGCAACGCTTCCCTGCCCCACTCGCCCTGCCCCCCCGAACTCAGGCGCGCCACGCCCTGTTTGCTGAAGCAACGACTGAAAAATCTGTAGGAAAAACACCATTCCGAGGTAGCGCTTTTCGCTGGGCAGTCGACGCCGGGAAGACTTCATCTGCCGATAATCCGGGCGTTCGGCATGACTCATCAGTCACGCACGCCGATTGAGCGCAGCCGCCTGCCATCAGCATCTCAGCGGAAATAGTGGCACTTTGTGTCCCTGTTTTCCCCTACAGACGCAGGACAAATGCATAGGATTAAATTCCGCTGCAGCTCAGTTCAAGGAGAAATGATTGCGCGGTGACGTGTGCATGAACGGTAGACGAAGCGGTGATGACTCTGAACCAGGGATGAGAAGGATATGAATCTGACCGGCAGTATTCGCAACATGGAAAACCCGCACTTCTACTGGCAACTTGGAGAGTTGATAGCCAGCACCGGCGACGATCATTTCGCCAGCAACATGTTCCAGTTGGTCGACACGCTGGTGCCGGTCAACCGCCTCGACCTCAGTGAGTGGACGCTGGATGAGCGTCAGGCCAGCGTGGTCGAGATCAAACCGCTGGGCTGTGCAGGCCTGCCTTCGGCTGGCGAATGCCATGCAGCGATCGAGCGACCGGACGATCATCCGCTGTTGCAGAAAATGATCGAGATGAACGACTCACTGCTGATCCAGTTGAAAGCCTCCTTGCTGCCACGCCATCCGCAACACGGCGTGCACCAATGCAATCTGGTGTCACGCACGTCCAATCGCCGGTGTGTGATCTCGGTGTACCGGCCGCATACCCAGCGGGTGTTCTCCCTGCCGGAGCTGGCGTTTCTGAAAAGCCTGTCCGACACCTTGCTGCCGCTGATCGAGCGGCACGCGCAAATGACCCGACAAAGCCTCGCCCGCTTGCCTCGCCCGGCGCTGGCCGAGCTGGAGCAGGCGCCGCTGGCGCAGGTCTTCGATGAGCGGCTGGCGTTGAGCACCATTGTCCTGTCGGCCCGCGAGAAGGAAGTCTGTCTGGGTCTGCTGACCGGCGCTACCGTGCCGCAAATGGCGGAAAAACTGCGGGTCAAGAACAGCTCGATCGAGACGTATCTCAAGCGCGCCGCCGCCAAACTGGGTGTCAGCGGGCGACATGGCCTGGCGAAATGGATGGCCGGCGCTTGAACCCTTCTCGACCTTTACCGCATGTGCAGCCGAAACGCAGGTGTTCGAGCTTACGCCTTCCCCTACTGTGCACGGCTCTACTCATGGCCGGGTGTTCGCTGATCCCTGATTATGAGCGACCGCCGTCGCCAAGCGCCGCGCAGTACCCGGTGGCGACCCAGCCGACCACGAACCGCGAAGACTGGCACACGCTGTTCAACGACCCGGCCCTCAAGCAACTGATCGAAACCGCGCTGAGCAACAATCGCGACCTGCGCGTGGCAGCGCTGAATGTTCAAGCGTTTCAGGCGCAATACCGCATTCAGCGCGCCGACCTGCTGCCGGCGGTGTCGGCCAACGCCAACGAGTTGCGCCAGCGCCTGCCGTCCAGCGTCACCGGCGGCCCGGCGCAAATCACCTCGGCGTACACGGTCAATCTGGGCATCAGTGCTTATGAGCTGGATCTGTTCGGTCGGGTGCGCAGTCTCAGCGAACAAGCGTTGCAGAGCTGGCTCGCCACTGAGCAGGCGCGACGCAGTGCCGAGCTGAGTCTGGTGGCCAACGTTGCCAGTGCCTATCTGACCTGGCGCGCCGATCAGCAATTGCTGGAACTGAGCCGCGACACCCTCGCCGCGGACGAGCAGAGCCTGCACCTGACCACGCGCAACCGTGAGGCTGGCAAGTCTTCGGCGCTGGAACAGGCGCAGGCGCGGACCAGCGTCGACAGTTCGCGGGTCAATCTGGCGCGCTATCAGCGTCTGGTCGCCCAGGACCTGAACAGCCTGACCTTACTGGTGGGTGCGCCGGTACCCGAGCAATTGCCGGCGCTGCCACTGGCCCGTGAGCTGGTATCGCCGCTGCCGGCCGGGCTGCCGTCGGATCTGTTGCAACGGCGCCCGGACATTCTCCAGGCCGAATACCGGCTCAAAGCCGCCAACGCCAACATCGGCGCGGCGCGCGCAGCGTTTTTCCCCAGCGTGAGCCTGACCGCCAGTGCCGGCACCGCCAGTCGCGATCTCTCCGGGCTGTTCAGCGCAGGCTCCGGCGCGTGGACGTTCCAGCCGCAGATCAGCCTGCCGATCTTCAATGCCGGGAGCCTGCGGGCGAGTCTGGATTACGCGCGGCTGCAAAAAGACGTGGCCGTCGCCGAGTATGAAAAATCGATCCAGACGGCGTTTCAGGAAGTCGCCGACGGACTGGCGGCGCGCAGCACCTATGCGCAGCAACTGCAGGCCCAGCGCGATCTGGTGCAAGCCACGCAGGACTACTACAACCTGGCGCAGAACCGTTATCGCAACGGCGTCGACAGCAGCCTGACCTTTCTCGATGCGCAGCGTTCGCTGTTCACTTCGCAACAAGCCTTGATCAGCGACCGCCTCGCGCAACTGGTTGCAGAGGTCAATCTGTACACCGCGCTGGGCGGTGGCTGGCAGACGGAGGAGCCGGCGCTGCGCTGATCTTCGGTCATTTCTTCTTACACCTTTTGTCGCCCGATCCGGCACCGCGCGGCGATCGGCGGCCGGCGATCAGCCTCAGTTTGCTATCATGCGGCGCTTTTACGGTTAACCCCCCGCCAGTCCTGCCGACTTGCGGGCTGCAAAAGGCGGTATTAGATGACGGCTTTGTTGACTCGCCGCAAGGTACTTGCGGGAATGGGCGTGCTCGGGCTCGGCCTGCTCGCCGGTTGCGATACCCGTGGCCAACTGTCGTACAAGTACGGCAAGGATCTGAGCGACAAGATCCTCGGACGCACCTTCAAGCTGAAGAACCCTGAAGGCGAAACCATGTCGCTGTCGAGCTTTCGCGGGATGATGCCGATGATCTTTTTCGGCTTCACCCAATGCCCGGCCGTTTGCCCCACCACCCTGGCCCGCGCCGCGCAGATCAAGAAACTCATGGGCCGCGACGGCGACCGCCTGCAAGTGGTGTTCATCACCCTCGATCCCGAACGCGACACGCCGCAGATCCTCGACGCCTACGTCAAAGCCTTCGACCCGAGCTTCGTCGCGCTGTACGGCACGCTTGAGGAAACCAAGGCCACCGCCAAGGAATTCGACGTGTTCTACGAAAAAGTCCCGGCCGGCGACACCTACACCATCTCCCATACGTCCACCAGCTACGTCTACGACTCGCGTGGTGAGTTGCGCCTGGGCCTGTCCACTTCGCTGACAGCCCAAGAGTGCACTGAAGATTTGCTTACTGTTATGGAGGTCTGCTGATGCATCCCGTTTTGAATCACCTCAAACGCACCGTATGTGCACTGTCCCTGCTCGGCCTGGCCTTCCAGGCGTCCGCGCAGACCAAAGTCGACGACGCCTGGGTCCGTGCAACCGTGCCGACCCAGTCCGCCAGCGGCGCGTTCATGACCGTCACTGCCGACAGCGACAGCAAGCTGCTCAGCGTCGCCTCGCCAGTGGCCAAGGACGTGCAGATTCATGAGATGAGCATGAAGAACGACGTCATGACCATGGGCCCGGTGAAGTCGGTTGACCTGCCTGCCGGCAAAGCCGTGAGCTTCGACCCGAACGGCTACCACGTCATGCTGATGGGCCTGACCGGTCAGTTGAAGGAAGGCGACAGCGTGCCGTTGACGCTGACCGTGGAAAACGCCAAGGGCGAGAAAGAAATCATTGAGGTCAAAGCACCGGTTCGCGCGCTGACCAACATGGGCGGCCACGATCACAGCAAGATGCATTGATCGCTGACGGACATGCTATTCGCCTGACATAAAAACCGGTGGGAGCGAGCCTGCTCGCGATCACGGTGTGTCAGTCACGAAAATGTCGAATGACCTGACGCTTTCGCGAGCAGGCTCGCTCCCACAGTAGTGCCGGGTGATGCCCAATCCCTCAACTCCCCGCGCCACCATGCGCCTCTTCAAAGAAGTAATCCTTCCAGCTCGCCGCCTTGTTTTTCAACACACCCAGTTCCTGCAATTTCTCGGCATAGATGAACGTGCGTTGCGGTACGACGGTGAAGTCGATTTCCGGGTCTTTGACGATTTGCTCGACCAGGGCCAGCGGCAGTTTCGATTGTTCTACGCGGATATAGGCCTGGGCGGCGGCGGGTTTGTCGGCCTTGATGATTTTCTCGGCTTCAGCCAGTGCGTCGTAGAACGCCTTGTAGGTTTTCGGGTTTTCGTCGTGGAATTTTTCTGTGGTGTAGAGCACGTTGAACGTCGCCGGGCCGCCGAGGATGTCGTAGGAACTCAGCACTTTGTGCACGTTAGGGTTTTGCAGCGCTTGATACTGAAACGGTGGGCTGGAGAAATGCGAGTTGATTTCCGAGCCGCCGGCGATCAGTGCAGCGGTGGCGTCCGGGTGCGGCAGGCTGACCGAAATGTTATCGAATTTCTTGAACTGGTCGTCGCCGAATTCCTTGGCGGTTTCGATCTGCAGCGTGCGCGACTGGAAGCCTACGCCCGCGGCTGGCACGGCGATGCGGTCCTTGTCGCTGAAGTCCTTCAGGGTTTTGATGTTCGGGTTGTTGGTCAGCAGATAATTGGGCATCGAGCCCAGCGCGGCGATGGCTTTGACGTTCTGTTTGCCCTTGGTGCGGTCCCACACGGTGAGCATCGGCGGCACGCCGGCGGAGACCACGTCCAGCGCACCGGTCAGCAGCGCTTCGTTCATGGCGGTGGCGCCGGAAATGCTGTTCCAGTCGACCTTGATCTCCAGGCCCTGGGCCTTGCCATGTTTCTCGATCAGTTGTTGGTCGCGCACGACGTCGAGAATCAGGTAACCAATGCCGAATTGCTGGGCAATGCTGATCTTGCCTTCGGCCTGAGCGCCGCTAGTGAACAGCGCGCCCGCTGCCAGAGTAGCGGCCAACAGAGTCAGCGCGGAACGTTTGAACGGTGTGGCCATGACAACCTCGCAGCATGGGGGTGGGCTGAAAGGCCTGACTTTATAGCTATAAAAAATAGAAATTAAATATCTTTATCGCATATCGATAGCACTGAGCGGTTTGCTGTCTGTTGCGTGGATATCGCGAGAGGCGGACGGACTTACAACAGTCTGAAACAAAAAACTGCGCTGACTGTAAAGCCGCAATACGTCCAGAACCCTTGCCCGATCTGGGTCCACGACATTTAAAGGATCGCCAGCCGCAGGTTTAAAAAGCCGATCAGCCGGCCTGTCCTTGGTATCATCACCCACACTTTTTTGACCCTTTGATGACATGCAGGCCTTTTTTGTGAGTGCTCTTTTCAACTGGCTGCGGCGGCCGAATGCCCGCCTCCTGTCCTTGATCGTTTTGGTATTGATCGTACCGGTGTGCCTGCGCGCGGCGTTGGGCTGGTCGACACCGCTCGGCTTTTTGTCGGATCTGGCCGTCGGCAGTCTGCTGGTGGTAGCACTGCATCGTCGCGCCTGGTGGCTGGCCTTGCCGGTGCTGGTGTTCTGGGCGCTGCTGGCGATCGCCACGGCAGAACTGGTCAGCGCCGTCGGCCGCCTGCCGACGCCTTCGGATATTCATTATTTGATCGACCCGCAGTTCGTCGAGAATTCCACCGGCGGCGGACTTGCGCACCCTGCCCTGGCTTTCGCTTTGTTGGGGGCATTGAGTTTCTGGCTGCTCACTCAAGTGGCCGGACGTGGTCTGTCTCGTCCGGCACTGCCGCGCGCGTTCTGGGCCGCGCCAATGGTGTTGTTCGCCGCACACTGGGCTGCGCAAAACCTGTGGCCGAACGACGGCGACGCATGGCGCCTGTACAACCTGCCGCATCAACTGCTCGCCAGTGAAGTCGCCGACCTGCAGATCCAGGCCGAGGAATGGCTGGACGGTGACCTCGAAGAGCCGACGCCCGCAATGGCGGGGCTCACCGACGTCGACCTCAATGGCCAGAAGCTGCTGACCGCGCCGGGTCAGGCGCGCAACGTGTTGATCATCGCCCTGGAAGGCATTCCCGGCGCCTACATCCGTGCCAACCGCGAGGCGATCGGCAGTCATTATCAGGAAGACCTGATGCCCAACCTCAGCCGCTGGGCCGAGCGCGGCATGAACACACCGGATTACGTGCTGCACACCCATCAGACCATTCGCGGTCTGTACGCCATGCTCTGCGGTGACTACGACAAGCTCAACAACGGCACGCCCAAGGGCGTGGAAATGCTCACTCTCAACGAGCGCAATCAGGCCTGCCTGCCGGCGCAGCTGCGCGAGCACGGGTTCAGCACCCACTATTTACAGGGCGCTGGCCTGCGTTTCATGGCCAAAGACAAGATCATGCCGCACATCGGTTTCGATGCGACCCATGGCCTGGAATGGTTCAGCAACAGCAACTATCTGGAATTCCCGTGGGGCAAGGATGACAAGGCGTTTTTCGAGGGCGCGCTGGATTATGTCGGCCAACTGAAAAAGCACAAACAGCCGTGGATGCTCACGCTGCTGACAGTCGGCACCCACCAGCCCTACTCCGCACCGGACGATTATCTGCAGCGCTATGAGACGCCGAAGCAGGCCGCTGTCGGTTACCTCGACGATGCGCTGGACCAGTTTCTTTCGGGGCTGGAACGCCAGGGCATTCTGAAAGACACACTGGTGGTGATCACCTCGGATGAATCCCACGGAATCGACGGCGTGCGGCTGGCCTCTTCATGGGGTTTCAATCTGACGCTGGCACCGGAACAGGCGCAACTGCCGCGCCTGAATGCCGGGGTGTACGGCCACGTCGATCTGAGCACTTCGATCCTCGACTATTTCGACCTGCCTGTACCGACGGCGCTGAGCGGCCGGTCGCTGTTTCGCGACTACGATTCCGGGCGCGAAATCATGTCGTTCACTAACGGCAAACTGCGCTACCACAACGGTCAGGGCATTTTCTCCGAGTGCGACCTGCCGCGCCGCTGCCGCTATTACCAAAGCCCCGGCTTCATCGCCGAAAGCGCCACCTATAAAGGCACCTACAGCGGCCACCCGGCCCGGCAGATCGCCGCGCGCGCCGACGCCCTGGACCTGTCCTTGCTGCGCACGCCGCTCAACCATCGCTACCAGTTCGGCAGCAACAACATCATCCCTCTGCAAGCGCAGATCAAGGATGACTGGGCCGACAACCTGATTGGCGCGCAGTACCTGGAAATGCCCAAAGGCTCACACACCCGCGTACGCCTGACCGTGCGTTCGGTCGACCCGCAGCAGGCGGCGTACATTCAGCTCAAGGCCAAGGAGTTTGAACAGGACGTGCAACTGGGCCTGCCGGCAGAAATGGTCGCCACGGCGGATCAGCCACTGGAGATGGATTTCAGTTTCGACAACCCACAACCGCGCAAGGCCTTTTCGTTTCATTTGTTGGGGTATGGGAATGGCGCGGTCGAAGTCAGCGACTTCAGCGTCATCACCGAATTGCCTGGCCAGGACGACATCCTCGACGACGTGCCGGAGGACGACACCGCGCAATCGAGCTAACCCCTGTAGGAGCTGCCGAAGGCTGCGATCTTTGCTTTTGATTTATCGGTGAACAACAAGATCAAAAAAACGCAGCCTTCGGCAGCTCCTGCATGTGCGGCGAAAGAGTTTGCCTATCAGTGCCCAATAGTCGGGCTATTAGCCGAGTTGCCAACTCGGGTCTAGCCTTACCAGTCCGAAGTCGGCACGAGCCGGCCGCAGACCTGATAGGGATACGAACATGGCAAACGAATCGAAATGCCCGTTCAACCACGCCGCCGGTGGCGGTACGACGAACCGTGACTGGTGGCCGAACCAACTCAACCTCAAGATCCTCAGCCAGCATTCACCCAAGTCCGATCCGCTGGGCCAGGACTTCGACTACGCCAAAGCCTTCAAAAGCCTCGACTTCCAAGCGCTGAAACAAGACATCAGAGCGCTGATGACCGATTCCCAGGACTGGTGGCCAGCCGACTTCGGCCATTACGGCCCGTTGTTCGTGCGCATGGCGTGGCACAGCGCCGGGACCTATCGCACCGCCGATGGCCGGGGCGGTGCCGGTTCCGGTCAGCAACGCTTTGCGCCGCTCAATAGCTGGCCGGACAACGTCAGCCTCGACAAGGCCCGCCGCCTGCTCTGGCCGATCAAGCAAAAATACGGACGCAATATTTCCTGGGCCGACCTGATCGTGCTCACCGGCAACGTCGCCCTGGAATCCATGGGCTTCAAGACCTTCGGTTTCTCCGGCGGCCGCGCGGATGTCTGGGAACCGGATGAAGACGTTTATTGGGGCTCGGAAACCGAGTGGCTGGGCGGCGACAACCGTTATGGCAAGAGCAACGGCCCGGTGCAGGAACCCGGCGACGGCACACTGGTGGCTGAGCCCGACTTGCATGGCCGCGAAGAAAGCCGCACCGATCAGGGCGAACGCAATCTGGAAAGTCCCCTCGCCGCTGTGCAGATGGGCTTGATCTACGTGAACCCGGAAGGCCCGGAAGGCAACCCGGACCCGGTGGCCTCGGCCAAGGACATTCGCGAAACCTTCGGCCGCATGGCCATGAACGACGAAGAAACCGTGGCGCTGATTGCGGGCGGCCACGCGTTCGGCAAAACCCACGGCGCCGGCCCTGCCGACAATGTCGGTGCCGAACCGGAAGCGGCCGGCCTTGAACAACAAGGTCTGGGCTGGAAAAACGCCTTCGGCACCGGTAAAGGCGCGGACACCATCACCAGCGGCCTGGAAGTCACCTGGACCACCACGCCAACGCAGTGGAGCAACAACTATCTGGAAAACCTGTTTGGCTTCGAATGGGAGCTGAGCAAAAGCCCGGCGGGCGCCAATCAGTGGCAACCGAAAAACGGCGCCGGTGCCGGCACCGTTCCCCACGCTCACGATCCGAACAAGAAGCTCTCACCGACCATGCTCACCTCCGACCTGGCGCTGCGCTTCGATCCTGCCTATGAGCAGATCTCGCGGCGCTTCCTGGCCAATCCCGATCAGCTCGCCGACGCGTTCGCCCGCGCCTGGTACAAGCTGATCCATCGCGACATGGGGCCACTCTCTCGCTACCTCGGCCCGGAACTGCCGCAAGAGGAGTTGCTCTGGCAAGATCCGCTGCCCGACGTAACCCATGCGCTGATCGATGACAGCGACGCCACGGCGCTGAAGAACAAGGTGCTGGATTCAGGACTGTCGGTCTCGCAACTGGTCTCCACTGCGTGGGCGGCAGCGTCGACCTTCCGCGGCTCGGACAAGCGCGGCGGTGCCAACGGCGGGCGCTTGCGTCTGGCCCCACAGAAGTTCTGGCAGGCCAACCAGCCGGAGCAATTGGAGAAGGTGCTGAGCACACTCGAAGGCATTCAGAACGAGTTCAACAACGGCGCGGCCGGTGGCAAGAAGATCTCGCTGGCCGACTTGATTGTGCTGGCCGGCAATGCCGGGGTGGAGAAAGCCGCGCAAAACGCCGGGCATTCGGTGTCGGTGCCGTTCTCACCGGGCCGCGTCGATGCTTCGCAGGAGCAGACCGATGTCGAATCGTTCGGCTTCCTCGAACCGATCGCCGACGGTTTCCGCAATTACAGCAAAGGCAAATACACGGTTGCGGCGGAAACCCTGCTGATCGACAAGGCGCAATTGCTTACCCTCACGGCACCGGAAATGACCGTGCTACTGGGTGGTTTGCGGGTATTGAACACCAATGTTGGCCAGACCCGGCATGGCGTATTCACCGACAAACCCGAAGCGCTGAGCAATGACTTCTTCACCCACCTGCTGGACATGGGTGTGGAGTGGACGCCAACCTCGCGGGATGCCGACGAGTTCGAGGGTCGTGATCGCAAGACCGGAGCGGCGAAATGGACGGCGACGCGGGTCGATCTGGTGTTCGGCTCGAATGCGCAATTGCGCGCCTTGGCCGAGGTGTATGCCAGTTCCGACGCGAAGACGCAGTTCGTCAACGATTTCGTCAAGGCATGGACGAAGGTGATGAATCTGGATCGGTTTGATTTGCGTAAATAGCTGTTTCTTGTGCCAATGAAAATGCCGCTCGTTGAGCGGCATTTTTGTGTCTGCTTTGCCCTCTCCCAATGGGAGAGGGGGAAAGGGAGCCGATCGAGGGCTTTTCAGATCCTGAGTTCGACTCGGTAATTCCAGGTCGGCGGATAGAAAAAGGCACCTCGGTCAGTCCCCTCTCCCTCTGGGAGAGGGTTAGGGTGAGGGGCGGTGATCATCAAAATCAAAAGATCGCAGCCTCGTTTCACTCGACAGCTCCTACGGGATCGGGGTTACGCCAGGCTTTTGCTTACCACTTCGTACACGTCGCTGGACAACGCTCCGGACGCCAGAATCCGCTCCAGCTCACCCTTCATCAGCGCCTGACGCGCGCTGTCGTATTTGCGCCAGCGGGTCAGCGGCGCCAGTTGGCGTGAAGCGATCTGTGGGTTGAAGCCGTTCAGTTCGATCACCAGATCGGCGAGGAAGTGATAGCCGGAGCCGTCCGCCGCGTGGAAGTTGATCAGGTTCTGCCCGGCGAAGGCGCCGATCAGTGCGCGCACCTTGTTCGGGTTCTTGATGTTGAACGCCGGGTGCTGCATCAATGCCTTCACGCGCTCCAGCCCGCCTGGCAAGGTGCTGCCGGCCTGCACGCTGAACCACTGATCCATGACCAGCGGATTGTCCTTGAAGTGCTCGGCGAAACTGGCCAAAGCCGCGGCCTTCTGCTCTTCGAACGGCGAGTTGACCAGCACCGCCAGCGCGGTCAGGCGCTCAGTCATGTTGTCGGCCGTCTCGAACTGCTCCAGCGCCGCCGCCAGGACTTCCGGCTTGCCGCTGAGCATCAGGTACGACAGGGCAATATTCTGCAGCGCGCGTCGGGCGAAGTGCTCGGCCTCGGCTACGTACGGAGTCTTTTTCGACAGATCGCGGTTGGCCTGATAACGCAGCCACAGCGCTTCGAACAAGCCTTCGGCCAGTTGCTTGCGGGCAAATTCGCGCGCGACATGAATCGCCTCGACGTCGGCCACTTCGCTGATCTCGGTAAGATACGCCTCACCCGGCAACGAGAGCATTTCGGCGACCATCGCCTGATCCAGCGACTCGTCGGACAGCACCGTGCGCAGCGCCGACACCAGACGCGGATCGAGCGTCAGGCTCTCGCCCTTCTGATGCTGAGCGATCAGTTCCTGCAGCACTTGCACCGCCAATTGCTGACCGGCATCCCAGCGGTTGAAGCCGTCGCTGTCGTGCTGCATCAGGAACATCAGTTGATCGCGGTTGTACGGGAAGCTCAGTTTCACCGGCGCCGAGAAGCCACGCAGCAGCGATGGCAACGGCTGTTCGTTGATATCGATGAAAGTGAAGGTCTGTTCGGCTTCGGTGACCGAAATCACCCGAGTGGTGCCTTGTGCCGAGGCTTCGCCAGCCAGACGCAGGGCGATTTCGTTGCCCTGGCTGTCGAGCAGGCCGAGCTCGACCGGAATCACGAACGGTAGTTTTTCCACCTTGTCCGGAGTCGGCGGGCAGCTCTGGCGGAAGGTCAGGCTGTAGGTTTTCGCGGCGGCGTCATAGGACTCGGTCACTGCCAGACGTGGCGTGCCGGCCTGGCTGTACCAGCGCTTGAACTGGCTGAGGTCGACGCTATTGGCGTCTTCCATGGCCTTGACGAAATCGTCACAGGTCACGGCCTGACCATCGTGGCGTTCGAAATACAGATCGCTGCCCTTACGGAAACCTTCGGCACCGAGCAAGGTGTGGATCATGCCAACCACTTCCGAACCCTTTTCGTACACGGTCAGGGTGTAGAAGTTGGAAATCTCGATGAAGCTGTCCGGGCGCACGGCGTGGGCCATGGGGCCGGCATCTTCGGCGAACTGGTGGGTGCGCAGGTATGCCACGTCCTGAATGCGCTTGACCGTCGCCGAGTTCATGTCCGAGGAGAAACCGGCGTCGCGGAACACCGTGAAGCCTTCCTTGAGCGACAGCTGGAACCAGTCGCGGCAGGTCACGCGGTTGCCCGACCAGTTGTGGAAATATTCGTGGGCGACGATCGCCTCGACCCGCTGGTGCGCGGCGTCGGTGGCGGTTTCGGCGCGGGCCAGCACGGCGCTGGAGTTGAAGATGTTGAGGCCCTTGTTCTCCATCGCGCCCATGTTGAAATCGTTGACCGCGACGATCATGAAGATGTCCAGATCGTACTCGCGACCGTAGACCTCTTCATCCCAGCGCATGGATTTCTTCAGGCTGTTCATCGCGTGCTGGCACTTGTCGATGTTTTCCGGCTCGACGTAAATGCGCAGCGCGACATTGCGCTGGCTCATGGTGGTGAAGGTGTCTTCGACGCACCACAGATCACCGGCGACCAGCGCAAACAGGTACGCCGGTTTCTTGAACGGATCTTCCCAGGTCGCCCAGTGCCGGCCGTCTTCGCCGGGGCCGGAAGCGATCGGGTTACCGTTGGAGAGCAACACCGGGTAGCTGTGCTGTTCGGCCACCACTGTGGTGGTGAACTTGCTCATCACGTCCGGGCGGTCGAGGTAATAGGTGATCTTGCGGAAGCCTTCGGCCTCGCACTGGGTGCAGAACATCGTGCCGGACTTGTACAGGCCTTCCAGCGCGGTATTGGTTTCCGGGTGGATGCGCACGCTGGTGTCGAGCGTGAACGTTTCGCTGGTTGGCTGCAGGGTCAGGTGGCTGTCGGAGACTTGATAGTCGGCAGCGCTCAGCTCCTGGTCCGCCAGCGTCACCGAGATCAGCTCCAGTTGCTGGCCGTCGAGCACCAGTGGCGGCAAGCCGGCACCGCGCTCAGGGTTGCGGCGCATCACCAGTTGCGCGTGAACCAGGCTGTGGTCCTCGAACAACTCGAAGGTCAGGTGCGTTTCGTCGATCAGGTACTCGGGCGCCTGATAGTCCTTGAGGTAAATCATCTTCGGTTGTTCGGTGCGCATGCTGGAATCCTTATTGATGCACGGCGAGCTGGTAGGCCGTGTATTTACGAATGTTGATCACGCCGGTGTCGAAGATCAGGTACTGGCCCTTGATCCCCAGCAGCGTGCCTTCGGCAATCGGGTTCTTGTCCAGGTTGAAGCTGACGATTTTCGCCGGGTATTGTTCGACGGGATAGCGGATTTCCAGCGGTTCGACATCGGCAATCGTCTGAATTGCCTGTAGGCCGAATCGCTCCTGCAAACCTTGCAGGCCTTCGGCGCAGCTTTCGAACAACTGATCGCGCACCTGCGCCAGATCCACCGCCGCCGCATCGCCCTTGAGCAATGCGCGCCAGTTGGTCTTGTCCGCCACCTGACTGCGGAACAGGTCTTCGACAAACCCCGATTGCTGGCGCGTCGACACGCGCATGATCGGCAGCGCCTGACTCGCGCCCTGATCGAGCCAGCGGGTCGGCAACTGCGTAGCTCGGGTGATGCCAACCTTGATGCCTGACGAATTGGCCAGGTAAACCACATGGTCGGTCATGCAGAATTTCTCGCCCCACTCCGGATCGCGGCAGGTGCCGGCGTCGAAATGGCAGCGCTCGGGGCTCATGATGCACAGGTCGCATTGCGCCAGTTTGGTCATGCACGGGTAGCAATAGCCCTGACTGAAACTGGTTTTGGTCCTGCGCCCGCAATGGCTGCAATGGATCGCGCCCAGGAACTCCAGACGCAGCGTGCTGCCGATCAACGGATTGACCGGCACCTCGACGTCATCCAGACGAAACGCGTACTGCACGTTCGGCCCGTCCAGGCGCGCCGACATTTTGCTGATTGCACCGCGGCCAATCTCGATCAATGGATGGCATCCGACTTGAACAGGATGTTCGGCACTTCGATCGACTTCGACGCACACTCTTGCGGGCCCATGTAACCGGTGCGCTGGTCTTCCGGCAGGTTCTGGATTTCCCAGGCGATCATCGCCTGCAACGACAGCTCGCGCTGCTCGGCGGTGAGTTTGTTGCCGTCCGACCATTTGCCGATTTCCACGGCCAGTTTCAGGCTCTCGTAGATGTCCGGGGTGATGTTGCTGATCATGTCGTTGAAAGAGGACATCAGGGTCTCCGTGCTCTTTACTGAAGCAAAAATTTTAGACGGCCAGTTTACGGCGGTTATACAAACCGCCCAACAAACCGGTGAAGCATCCGATGAGTAACCCGCTCAGGTGCGCGGCGTTGGCGATCTGGCCGAAACCGATCAGCGAGACCAGCCCGGACATGCACACCACCAGCCACACCAGCATCATCACCAGCACCCCGCGCGGCAGGCGATAGGCCGGGTTCGGCGCCAGCAACTGGAAGATCCAGCAATGCCCGAGCAAACCGTAGAGCACGCCGGACAGCCCACCAAACAGGCTCGGGCCGCTCCAGACGAACTGCGCGTAGTTGGAGACCAGACTGAACAGCAGCGTCAGGCCGATCAGGTTGATGCTGCCCTGGCGCGACTCGATGCGCCGCCCCAGCTCCCAGTACCACATGCCGTTCATGGCCAGATGGAGGATGCCGAAGTGGATCAGCATCGGCGTGATCAGCCGCCACCACTGCCCTGCTGCCAGACTGTCGGCCAGCGGCGTGAAGTGGATGTACTCGCCGATCACGCGGAAATCGAGGAAGGTCAGCCAGCGCAGCGTTTCCAGATTTTCGCCGAGAAAGGTCAGACCGCCGACGATCAGGCTCAACAGCAGAATGAATCCGGTGGCCCTGGCGTGTTTCAGCTGTTCGGCAAAACCCGGCCTTTTGAAGGTCTGGCCCACAGGCATGTCCAGTTGCTGATCCGGGTCGCCGGCCGGAAAGCGCTCGTACAGCGAACGCACGTCCTCGCTGATCTCCTCCGGCGCCCACAGCACCTGCTCGCCCGCTTCTTCGCTGACCCGATGGGGCACTTGCATGCGTTGCAGCAGCATGACGAAGCCGCTCAAATCCACCGCCAACGGCAGGCGCAATACCGCTACCGCACTCATTGCAGCACCTCCGGCCGCTCGACATCGACCCAGACGAATTTTTGCGGATCCAGGCGCGTTTCCTGATCCAGACGATAGGCCACCAGTTTGCCGTAGAGCACGGCGCTGTAATCCAGGCACGCGAGGTTCGGGCGGATCGGCGCCGGTTTGCCGCTGCGCCAGTAGTGGCCGACGAACAGCAACGGCTCGTCGACGCCGTAGCGCAGCAGGGAATTCTTTTCAGTGGACGTCAGCGGCGTCTGCGCGACAGGTTCGGGCAGTGCATCGGGCTGGAACACGATATCGCCGTAGGTTTTCGGGTCGTCTTCCCAGAACTTGGTGCGGAAGAACGAACGCACCAGACCGTCGCCGCTGGTCATGGTCAGGCCGCCTGGCAGGCGCATATCGGTGCCACGCAGCAAACGGTCGAACACGGTGCAGGCGAAACTGCCGGGAACGGCCGACGCCTGGAGGAAATGCTCATCGACGCAGCCGTCGGGGAACAACGCCTGCAGCGGCTCGATCAAGCCGGCATCCCAGCAGGCGTGGACGACGCGGAAGCGTCCGGCATCGACGAACAGCGGCAGCTCGTAGAACCACTGCTGGAAGTCATGCCAGTCGCCCGGATGGTTTTCGAATTGCGTCAGGGTTTCCTGCAGCAGGCGCGCATGGCGCTTGGTGTGTTCGCGCACGAACTGCTTGCCGCTGCCCGGTGGCGCCGGAGTCACCCAACCGAGCGCGTTGAATTCATGGTTGCCCATGATGCACAGCGCCTGCCCCGCCTCGACCATGTCGTGGACGATATGCAGCGCCTCGCGAATCCGCGGGCCACGGTCGATGATGTCGCCGACGAACACCGCCATGCGTGAAGGATGGCGCCAGACCCCGCCCTGCTTGTGATAACCGAGACGGTCCAGCAAGTGTTCGAGGGTCAGAGCGCATCCGTGCACGTCACCGATCAGGTCGTAACTGCGCGCGGGATCGAGCATCAGTCGCCTCCACCCCCCAGCTTGCTGCCCCAGCCAAGCTTGGTCCGGCACACCTCGTAGTAGTTGTGATCGAGCGGATGAATCAGGCGCAGTTTCTGCGCTTTCTTGCTCACGGTAATGGTGTCGCCCGGTGCGCAGGTAAAGTGGTTCTGGCCGTCGCAGGAGACCTGCGGGTAGATCTGCATATCTTTGGACACGACGATTTTCAGCTCACTGTTGCCATCGACCACGATTGGCCGTCCCGACAAGGTATGGGGGTACATCGGCACAATCACAATAGCGTCGAGCTTGGGATGCATGATCGGCCCGCCGGCAGACAACGCGTAGGCAGTGGACCCGGTGGGCGTGGCGACGATCAGGCCGTCGGCCTTCTGGCTGCAGACGAACTGGCCGTCGATGTACAACTCGAACTCGATCATCCGCGTCGATTTGCCCGGGTGCAGCACCACATCGTTGAGGGCATCGCCCTGCCCGATGGCCTCGCCATGGCGACGCACTTCGGCTTGCAGCAGGAAGCGGTTTTCCACCAGATAGTGGCCGTCGAGCACTTCGGCGACCTTGATTTCCAGCTCGTCCGGGCGAATATCAGTGAGGAAGCCAAGGCTGCCACGGTTGATGCCCAGAACCGGAATATTGTGCCTGGCCAGCGCCCGCGCGGCGCCGAGCAGGCTGCCGTCACCGCCGACGACGATGACCATGTCGCAGACTTCGCCGAGCATCTTGCGCGACGAGGTTTGCAGGCCGTGGCCCGGCAGGACTTCAGCGATGGTGTCTTCGAGGATCACATGCAGGTGACGGTCGAGCAGAAAGCGTTTCAGTCGGCGGACGGTATCCAGCACCTGGGAACTGCCAAGGCGACCGATGATGCCGATATTACGAAATTGCTCCATGGGACCTCTGCGGACAATCGAAAACGCGAAAACCCGATTATGGGCGAAAGCGCCAGATAGACAAAATCCTTTCAGCCTCAAGGGTGGGCTCAGGTTTAAGGCTATGCTCGCAAGATGATCCTGTTTCCCGATTTGCTTCAACTGCCCCATCAATTACGCCATCCCGAAGTGCGGGACCTGGCGTGGGTGATCCTCGCGCCGCCGATGCTCGCCGACACGCCGTGGCCGCAGCGTCATCCGCTGGCCGGCAGCGACTGGGTGCACGACCCGCAGCGTCTCGAACACTGGTTGCGTCAGCTCGACCGCGACAGTTACGGCCTGCTGCAATGGCTATCCCAGGCGCGCACCCGGCGTCTGGGCCTGTATTACGAACGCCTGTGGCAGTTCGCCGTGGAGCACGCACCGGGCATTGACCTGATCGCCGCCAACCTGCCGATCCGCCGCGCCGGGCACACCCTCGGCGAACTGGACATGCTGCTGCGTGACCGCGACGGCGTGCACCATCTGGAACTGGCGATCAAGCTCTACCTCGGACCGCAGGCTGGCGATGGCCGCGATCCGGCGCAGTGGCTCGGGCCAGGCTGCCATGACCGGCTGGATCGCAAACTGGCGCATCTGGCCGAGCATCAATTACCGATCTCGGCGCGTCCGGAAAGCCGCGAAGTGCTGGCGGCACTGGATATCGAAACCTTCAGCGCGCAATTGTGGCTGGGCGGTTATCTGCTGTATCCGTGGCCGGGGCAGGCCGACTCACCGAACGGCGCCCATCCGCAACATCTGCGTGGCAGTTGGCTGCATCAGCAGGACTGGCCGGCGTTTGTCGCGCAACGTCCGCCAGGACGCTGGCAACCCCTGCCCCGCCACGCCTGGCTGGCGCCGGCGCACTACCCGGCGGATCAGGTCTGGGCGGATGAGCATTTGCGTTTGTGGCTGCAAGACTTGCCAGCGCTGGCCCCGGCGCAATTGATGGTGCGCCTGACCGAGAATGCCCAGGGCGAATGGGAAGAGGCGGAGCGGTTGTTTCTGGTGGCGGATCTCTGGCCGAATGTCCCCGGCCAAGCCTGAGATCTGTGGTGTCTGTGCCACCGCCATCGCGAGCAGGCTCACTCCTACAGGGGAACGCATTTCAAATTGTAGGAGTGAGCCTGCTCGCGATTGGGGTCAGCCCGGTCTACAGCGAAAGCCGCAAAGCCAATGCCGCCAACGTCACCAGCAACACCGGTACGGTCAACACAATTCCGACACGGAAGTAATAGCCCCAGCCAATATGGATGCCCTTGCGCTCCAGCACATGCAGCCACAACAAGGTCGCCAGACTGCCGATCGGGGTGATCTTCGGCCCCAGGTCGCTGCCAATCACGTTGGCATAGATCATCGCCTCCTTGATCACCCCGCTGGCCTGACTCGCGTCGATCGACAGCAAGCCGATCAGCACGGTCGGCAGGTTGTTCATGATCGACGACAACAGCGCCGTCAAAACCCCGGTGCCCATGGCCGCACCCCACACGCCGTGGCCGGCGAATACGTCCAGCCACCCGGCGAGGTAACTGGTGAGTCCGGCATTGCGCAGGCCGTACACCACCAGGTACATGCCCAGGGAGAAAATCACGATCTGCCACGGTGCTTCTTTCATCACTTTGCGCGTGGAGATCTTGTGGCCGCGCGCGGCGATACCCAGCAGCAGCGCGGCGCACACCGCGGAAATGGCGCTGATCGGAATGCCCAGCGGTTCGAGGGCGAAGCAGCCGATCAAGAGGATCACCAGCACCGCCCAACCGGCTTGGAACGTCGCCTTGTCGTGGATCGCAGTGCTCGGGTTTTCCAGTTGCTCAGGGTCGTAGGACGCAGGAATGTCGCGGCGAAAGAACCACAGCAACATGCCCAACGTCGCCGCAACGCTGACGAAATTGACCGGCACCATCACCGCGGCATAGCGGTTGAAGCCGATATTGAAGAAGTCCGCGGAAACGATGTTAACCAGGTTCGACACCACCAGCGGCAGGCTCGCCGTATCGGCGATAAACCCGGCGCCCATGACGAAGGCCAGGGTCGCCGCTGGCGAGAATCGCAGCGCCAGCAGCATTGAAATCACGATCGGCGTGAGAATCAGCGCCGCGCCGTCATTGGCGAACAGCGCCGAGACCAACGCGCCGAGCAGCACCATGAAGGCAAACAGCTTGCGCCCACTGCCCCGCCCCCAACGCGCCACATGCAGCGCCGCCCAATTGAAAAAGCCGGCCTCGTCGAGCAGCAGGCTGATGATGATCAGTGCGACGAAGGTGCCGGTGGCGTTCCAGATGATCTGCCAGACCAGCGGAATATCCGTGAGATGAACGACGCCGAAGATCAACGCCAGCACGGCGCCCAGCGTTGCACTCCAGCCGACGCCGAGGCCTTTGGGTTGCCAGATGACGAGGGTGATGGTCAGCAGGAAAATCAGTGACGCAGCGAGCATTCGCAGAAGCCTTCATGAAAAGTCTGATAGACAAAACTGAAGGAGTGAGCCTGCTCGCGATGGCGGTGTATCAGTCAGCATTATTGTCAGCTGAAAGACCGCTATCGCGAGCAGGCTCACTCCTACATGGGACCGTGTACGAGATTATTTCTTGTGTTGCTCTACGAACTGGCCGTAGGCATCGATGAATTTCTGCAGGAACGGCTTCACCGATTCGCTAAGCTTGCCCGCTTCATCAAACGCATTGCCCGCACCGCCCAGATACGCTTCCGGCTGTTGCAGGCAATGGATATCGAGGAAAACAAAGGTCTGGCGCAGGTGCTGGTTGGCGCCGAAACCGCCGACGGCGCCTGGCGATACGCTGATCACCGCACCGGGTTTGCCGCTCCACGCGCTCTGGCCATAAGGACGGGAGCCGACGTCGATGGCGTTCTTCAACGGTGCCGGGATCGAGCGGTTGTATTCTGGGGTGACAAACAGCACCGCGTCGGATGACGCCACTTTCTGACGGAAAGTGCTGTAGGCTGCGGGCGGAGAATCGCCGTCGATGTCCTCGTTGTACAACGGCAGTTCACCGATTTCGACAATCTCGAGCTTGAGATTGGCCGGTGCCAGCTCGGCGAGGGCCAGTGCGACTTTGCGATTGATCGATGCTTTGCGCAGGCTACCGACCACTACAGCGACGTTGTAGACATTGCTCATGGAAGACTCTCGATGGTCTGTGGGAAGAGTCGCTAGTTATAGATGATCCAGTGACGCTTTCACCAGTGATCATTGGTTTTTCCTGCGCTAGGAATATTTTTTTCCTGTAAGAAAACTTACCGAGCTTGGTGACGGTCTACAAAGCCGCAAATCAAGCGTTTTATCTCCAGAGGTTCTAAGCAGATGGCAGCAGTACTCGTCGGTCAGTTTCATGCAAGAGATGCGGAAGGCCGCGTTTATTCCGTGCATGAATTCCAGGAATCGAACCCGTCTGCAGACGGATCCACTGGCTCGGAGCCCATTTACAAACTCGCCATTGGTGATCGGGTCAACAAGGTCAGTGACAGCGAGTTTCTCCTGGTTCAATCAGGCATTACCCTGATCCGCGAACCCGAGCCAACCGTTGCTTCATAACCCTGCATTATGAGCAGAAGTCATGCGAGCGGACTTGGGGTAGGATTCAGCGTCTGACCCCACCTGCTGAACATGGACTTCACGCATGCGTTTACGCCACATCGAAGTGATCCAGGCGCTCTTGCAGACCGGTCACCTGGGCACCGCCGCCGAATGGCTGCAACTGCCGGTGACCGAGGTCGAAGAGCGTTTGCGCGAAGCCGAGAGTCAGTTGGGGTTCATGCTGTTCGCCAGCGTTCGCGGGCGCCTGCAATCGACCCCCGAAGCGCGCGCCTTGCAGGTGGAAATCGCACACGTTTATGAGGCGCTTGAGCCGGTGCAGCGTCTGGCCAGCAGCCTCAAGCAATACCTCGCCCCGCCCTTGCGCATCATTGGCACCCCGCCGCTGGCGCAACAATTACTGCCACAAAGTCTTGCGACCCTGCGCCGACGCTTGCCCGACGCACCTTGCAGCCTGCTCAGCGCGCCGACACGCGACATCGTCCGCAGCCTGTTACTGCGCGAAAGCGATCTGGGCCTGAGCCTGCACGATCCCGAACACCCCGACATCCACTGTCAGCCACTGGCCCAGGGCAAGCTGCAATTGCTTGCGCCGCACGGCTGGCTGCAACCGAAACAGAAATATATTTCTCTGGCAGACCTGGCCGGTCAGGCCATGGTCGGTCTCGAAGGTCAGGATCCGCTGAGTCCGGCACTGGAAAACAAGCTGCAGGCGTTGCGCCCGGCACCGAGCATTCAGACCCGCGTGCAGACCCATCAGATGATGCGCAGCATGGTCGAGGCCGGCGAAGGCCTGGCCATCGTCGATCCGTTCACCGCTTTGGGCGCTCGCGCCGGTGGGCTGGACGTTTGCCCGCTGTCACCGGCGGTGCCGATCAGCCTCTACGCCCTGACCTTCAAGCACGCCGCGCCGTCAGCGGCGATTCAGTCGCTGCTGGCGATCATCACGGAACAAGCCGAGGCGATGCTGTCGAGCTGAGGGGTTTTTCCAACGGGTTGTCGAACAGGCGATACCAGAACAATGCGACTTCGGCGGTGTGTGGATCGATGCCGCGATAGCGCAGTTGATCGATGCCGCCAATCACGTAACCGCAGCGCTCATACAGCCGACAGGCGCCGAGGTTGTTGTTCTGGGTTTCGAGCATGATCCCCGGCAGCTTTTTCTTGCGACTCCAGAACTGCGCCACATCGAGCAGCGCCTTGGCCACCCCGTGGCGCCGGGCCGGCGCGTGTACGGCCAGTTCATCGATGTGGGCGAAGCCGTTCCAGTTGGTGCTGATGACCAGGTGGCCGACCGGTTCGTCGTCCAGATACGCCATGAAAATTGCGCTGTCGGGCGCGTTGTGAAAGGCGCTGAATTCCTCCGGATCGATGCCGTAGCACTTGCGGTACGGCACGATCGGCGTCACCGGCCATTGTGCGACCGGTTTGCCGATCACGGCGGCACCATAGGCAGCGACTTCGAAACTGAAGTCGCTGCCCCAGATATACGGCGCAAAACCTTCGTCGGCGACGCGCACCGACAACCCTGGGTATTTCGGATTCATGACCGGTTGCATACTGGGAAAGGTCCTCATTCCTTGACGCAGCCGACGCTGTCGACCTTGATGTCGCGATGGATGATTGCCAGCGCAAATTTCAACTGTTTGTACATGAGGCTCAGTGTCCTGAGGCGGCAGATCTGCACCCGCCAATGCACTCAGGGTAGAGGGTTGCAGCGAATGTGGCGAGGGTGGCAACTTGGCTTCATGTCGCCAAGCGCAAAAAATCGCAGCCTTCCTCGTCTCTCAACTCTGGAATGCAATCCCCGTAGGAGCTGCCGAAGGCTACGATCTTTTGATCTTCAGTTCTTTTGATTTTTCGATCATTCAGGCCTGCGCATCAGCCTCGGCAATCTGCGTCCACAACGCCGGCGCTCCCGCCGATTTGGCGATGATTTCCAACCGCACCAGATGCGCCGCCAGTTCGTCTTCGGTCGCGCGGATGATGCGTGCTGGCTGGCGATCGACTGGCAGACGGCGGATTTCCGTGGCCGAATTATCCGCGCCCTCACCCGTGCCGTTGCCGTCGGAGGCGTTGCCGGCCAGCGACAGACTGGTCTGGCCGCCGGTCATGGTCAGGTAGACGTCGGCGAGAATCTCCGAGTCGAGCAAGGCGCCGTGCAGTTCACGGCCGGAGTTGTCGACGCCGTAACGTTTGCACAACGCATCGAGGCTGTTGCGCTGTCCCGGGTGACGTTCCCGGGCCATCATCAGGGTGTCGAGGATCGTGCAGTGCTGGGTGATGTCAGCGCGATCGTGCTGGCCCATCAAGGCGAATTCGTTGTTGATGAAGCCAACGTCGAACGCCGCGTTGTGGATGATCAGCTGCGCGCCTTTGATGAATTCGAAGAACTCGTCGGCGACCTCGGCAAAGCGCGGCTTGCCGACGAGGAATTCATTAGTGATGCCGTGCACACCGATCGCCCCCTCGTCGCTCTCGCGATCCGGCTGCAGATAAACGTGAAAGTGCCGGCCCGTCAGGCGCCGACCGATCAGTTCGACGCAACCGATTTCAATGATCCGGTGACCATCGGTCACCGGCATGCCGGTGGTTTCGGTATCGAGTACAACGGATCTGGTGGCCATCAGTGCTCAGCTCTCAACGGGTCAATCGTGCAAAGGCGCGGATGTTAACACGCTCGGTGGGGTGTTTCAGTCAGACCGTGGCGAGTCCTTCGCGAGCAGGCTCGCT
The DNA here is from genome assembly GCF_003105095.1 of Pseudomonas sp. NDM. Classification (NCBI taxonomy): domain Bacteria; kingdom Pseudomonadati; phylum Pseudomonadota; class Gammaproteobacteria; order Pseudomonadales; family Pseudomonadaceae; genus Pseudomonas; species Pseudomonas sp. NDM. Next base: position 56,930 of record NZ_QETJ01000011.1, read on the forward strand.
CCCACATTGGAATGTATTCCAATTCAAGGTCTGGAATACATTTCCCTGTGGGAGCGAGCCTGCTCGCGAATGAGGCACCACGGACTATCAGGAAAACTCAGGACTGTTTGTACCCACGAACCTCATCCACGCCACGATTGGCCAACTGGTCCGCCCGCTCGTTACCGTGATGGCCAATGTGCCCGCGCACCCATTTCCAGGTGACTTTGTGGCGGTTGACCTGCTCGTCCAGCTCTTTCCACAGATCTGCGTTCTTCACCGGTTCTTTCGCGGCAGTTTTCCAGCCGCGCTTCTTCCAGTTGGCCATCCACTCGTTGATGCCTTTCATCACGTATTGCGAGTCAGTCACCAGCAGCACTTCGCAGGGACGCTTGAGTGCTTCGAGGCCGCGGATCGCGCCGAGCAGTTCCATGCGGTTGTTGGTGGTGTTGGCCTCGCCGCCCCACAGTTCCTTTTCGACGCCCTTGCACACCAGCAGAGCGCCCCAGCCACCCGGGCCGGGATTGCCCTTGCAGGCGCCGTCGGTGAACAGTTCTACGGTGTCGACGCTTTCCACGCTTTCGCTCATGCCAGTCTTTCCAGAAAAATGCCTGTCCTGCCAATCACGGATCGACAATGACCGCGGCCGGGACAAGCCCGGCCACAAATAAAAGAGGGTTTACGGTTCGATGCGGCGACGGTTGACCTTGGCCATCGGCAGCGGAATCAGCTTGCCCATCGGCTCGCGGCGCTCCTGGCGCAACGGCCTGAGCCCCACCACGATCTTGCGCGCTACCAGCAGATAGAAGCCACCGCCGGACAATTGCCAGTCACCGGCCTTGCGTTCCCAGCCGGCCAGACGGTTCTGCCACTTGGGCGACGCGAGCGGCGGACGATAGCATCCGAAGCGGCGTTTCTCCAGCGCGAAGCCCAGCAGATTAAGCCAGTCGGAGACCCGCGACGGCGATATGCAGCGCGCCTTGCGCAGGGCATCGTTGGCGAAGAAATGCCGCAGACCCCACGTGCTCCATGGATTGATGCCGATGATCAGCAGATGCCCGCCCGGACGCACGCTGCTGGCCGCTTCACGCAGCAAGCCGTGGGGCGACAGGCAGAAATCCAGACCGTGCTGCATCACCACCACGTCGGCAGCATGCTCGCTCAACGGCCAGGCCTGCTCTTCGCAGACGATCTCGACCCCGGGCAACGGCGCCCCGAGCCGCACGTTGCGCTGCACTTGCGGCGCAGCGGGCGGGGTTTCGGCGGACGGGCCGTAATGCACCAGATAACCGCCGAAGAACCGGCCGAGCTCGTCATCGAGCATGCGCCGTTCTTCATCCAGCAGAAATTGCCCGAGCGGCCCCGACAGCCATTCGCGGGCGGCGCTGATCAATGCCAGCCAGTCGGGATCGGCCTGAGCGAACGCTTTATCGGTCATGTCATTCTCCAACGCGCCAGGAACTACTAAGATGCGCCAATGTTTTCCGCTTGGCGAATTCCGACGATGATACAGATCAGTGCCCTGCCCGCCTTCACCGACAACTACATCTGGTTGTTACAGGATCATCAGACCCAGCGCTGTGCGGTGGTCGATCCGGGCGACGCCGCCCCGGTGCAGGCGTGGCTCGACGCGCATCCGGGCTGGGTGCTCAGCGACATCCTGATTACCCACCATCACCATGATCATGTCGGCGGTGTCGAGCGCCTGAAAGCGGCGACCGGTGCCAAAGTCTACGGCCCGGCCAGCGAACGCATCCCGGCGTGCGACGTAGCGCTGAAAGACAACGACAGCGTCAGCGTGCTCGGCTGGGACTTCGATGTCTATGCGGTGCCCGGCCACACCCTGGGGCACATCGCCTATTACCACCATGGTCTGCTGTTCTGCGGCGACACCCTGTTCGCCGCCGGTTGCGGCCGGCTGTTCGAAGGCACACCCGAGCAGATGTATCACTCGCTCAGCCGTCTCGCGGCCCTGCCGGAAGATACGCTGGTCTACTGCACCCATGAATACACTTTGAGCAATCTCAAATTTGCCGCCGCCGTCGAGCCAGGCAATCCGCACACTGCCGCTCGTCTGGAAAAGGTTATTCAGCAACGGCAGAACGGCGTGATGACGGTGCCGTCGACGCTGGCCCTGGAAAAGCTCACCAATCCGTTTTTACGCACTTCTGAAACATTGGTTACACAAAAAGTGGACGAACGGGAAGGCGCTCAAAACCGGGCGCCGAGCGAGGTGTTTGCAGTGTTGCGAGCCTGGAAAGACACGTTCTGAGCAAGTGGCTGGCGGGCACGGAAATTCTCAATGGTTGACCGCAGGGGGTGCGCTTTCTAGAATCGCCCGACATTTTTGCCCGGAACTTACTTCCAGCCAATGTCGTCATCCATACGTAAGTCCGTCAATTCAGATGCTTTGACCCGCCTGGCGCAAGCCATCGCGGTGGCTGTGTCCGCCACGCTGGCGGGTTGTTCCAGCCACGCTCCGCAGACTGAAGCGACGCACACGCCGAACATTGCTGCGCGAGCCAAGCAGAAGCCGATCTGGCTGACCGAGAAGCCCACTCCCGTGGCGCCCCAGGACATCTGGGAACGCATGCGCCAGGGCTTCCAGTTGCAGGAAGGCCTCGGCGTCAATCCGCGCATCGAGCAACAACGCCTGTGGTTCGCCAGTAACCCCTCTTTCCTCGAGAATGCCGGCGAACGCGGCAGCCTCTATATTCATTACATCGTCGAACGCCTCGAAGAACGCAACATGCCGCTGGAACTGGCCCTGCTGCCAGTGATCGAGAGCGCCTACAACCCGATGGCCTATTCCCGTGCCGATGCCGTGGGCCTGTGGCAATTCATTCCGTCCACCGGGCGTTACTTCAACCTGCGCCAGACGCGTTTCTACGATGGCCGTCGCGACATCACCGCTTCAACCACAGCGGCGATGGACTACCTGACCCGTCTGCACGACATGTTCAACGGTGACTGGCTGCTGGCTCTGGCGGCCTATAACGCCGGGGAAGGCACGGTCAGCCGGGCGATCGAGCGCAACGAAAAGCTCGGCCTGCCCACCGACTACTGGAACCTGCCGCTGCCAGCGGAAACCCAGGCCTACGTGCCGAAACTGCTGGCACTGTCGCAGGTAGTACTGGCGCCGGAAGCCTACGGCGTCAACCTCAACCCGATCGCCAACGAACCGTACTTCCAGGTCGTCGAAATCAACCAGCGCATGGACCTGTCCAAGGTCGCTGCGGTGGCGAACATCGACGAAGACGAGCTGTTCCAGCTCAACCCGGCCTTCAAACAGCGCACCACCATCGACGGCCCGCAGCATTTGCTGGTGCCGACGTCCAAGGCGCAACTGCTGACCGCGAGTCTGCAGACCATGCGCCCGGACGAGCTGATCAGCCCGCGCTCGCTGAAGCCGGTATTCGAAGGCGCCGATCCGTCTGAAGTGGCGCAACTCAAGCGCGCTTATCGGGTCAAGCGTGGCGACAACCTCGGCTCCATCGCCAAAGCCAACAAGGTCGAGGTGAAGGATCTGCAGCGCTGGAACAAGCTGACCGGCAAGAACCTCAAGGTCGGCCAGACCCTGGTCATGCAGGACAACACCAAACGTGCACCGGCGCGCAAGTCCGGTCGGGTAAACACCGTGGTCGCGGCGAATACCAAGACCAAAGGCAAGGACGAGAGCAAGCAGCAGACCCAGTACAAGGTCAAGCGCGGCGACACCCTGTACGTGGTGGCGAAGCGCTTCAACGTTGAGATGCAACATCTCAAGCGCTGGAACCCGGGTGCGGGCAAGGCACTCAAGCCTGGGCAGATGCTCACGGTTTATCAGCCGCACTGACAGAAGAGCCCCTGAGATTTCGGGGGCTTTTTTTTGGATGAAGTTTTGTCGCGCCCTGAAGATCCATCCCCCTCATTTGACCAGAACAACCCCAGCCCTCTCCTCCAAGGGGGCGAGGGGGAAAGGGAGCCGATCTCCAGGCTTTTCAAAATCTGAGTTCGACTCGGTATCGCACGTCGGTGCAATTTGCCCAGACACCACGATCAGTCCCCTCTCCGTCCGGGAGAGGGTTAGGGTGAGGGGCTCTTTAATCCGCATCTTTTTCCTGTCCAGACAAGCTGTTACTGTACGGCCCACAAAGCCCAAGCCGCTGGATCGGATCTGACTTGAAGCGTGCCCTCTCCCTGCTCCTGATCAGCCTGGCCTTGAGCTCCACCGCAAGCGCGACGATTACCGAAAGTCATGGTTATGCGCAGTTCGGCACGCTCAAGTACCCGGCCAGATTTACCCACTTCGACTGGGTCAACCCGCAAGCGCCCAAGGGCGGCACGTTGCGGGTGATGGCGTTCGGCACCTTCGATACGGTCAATCCTTACACCTTCAAGGGCACCAGCCCGGTCACCACAGCGAACTTTCTCCAGTACGGCATCAACGAGCTGAACGAGCCGCTGATGGTCGGCACCGGGCAGTATTCGCCGTCCGGCGACGAGCCGGCGTCGAGCTACGGTTTGATCGCACAATCGGTGGAGTACAGCGAAGATCGCAGCTGGGTCGTCTTCAATCTGCGCCCCGAGGCGCGCTTCCATGACGGCGCGCCGATTACCGCCTACGACGTAGCATTCTCCTATCGCCTGCTGCTCAAGGAAGGCCATCCGCTGTATCGCACGGCGCTGCAGGAAGTGCTGCGGGTCGACATCCTCAACAAGCAGCGCATTCGCTTCGTGTTCAAGCGCTCGGGCAATCCGCTGCTGATCCTGCGCCTGGGCGAATTGCCGGTGCTGCCGCAGCATTACTGGAAAGATCGCGACTTCAAGGCCACCACCTTCGAACCACCGCTGGGCAGCGGGCCGTACCGCATAACTTCGGTCACGCCGGGGCGGCAGTTGATCTTCGAACGGGTCAAGGATTACTGGGGCAAGGACCTGCCGGTCAACCGCGGCAAGTACAATTTCGATCGCATGGAAGTCGAGTTCTACCGCGACAGCGATGTGGCTTTCGAAGCGTTCAAGGCCGGTGAGTTCGACGTCTACATCGAGCATCAGGCGAAGAACTGGCTCAACGGTTACAACTTCCCTGCCGTACGGCGTGGCGAGGTGATCAAGGCGCAGATCCCGCATCAGATCCCGACTCAGACTCAGGGCCTGTTCATGAACACCCGCCGCGCGACGTTCGCCGACGTAAAGGCTCGCGAAGCGCTGGGCCTGATGTTCGACTTCGAGTGGACCAACCGCGCGCTGTTCAGCGACGCCTACAAGCGCGCCACCAGTTACTACCCCAACAGCGAATTCACCGCCTCGGGCCTGCCGGTCGGGCACGAATGGCTGATGCTCAAGCCGTACAAGGACCAGCTCCCGGCAAGGCTGTTCACCGAGCCATTCACCCTGCCGCAAACCGACGGTCGCGGCGTTCCCCGGGAAACCATGCGCAAGGCATTGGCATTGCTCGCGGACGCCGGCTGGAAGCTCAACGGTCAGCGCTTGCAGAACGCCCAAGGCCAACCGCTGCGCTTCGAACTGCTGCTGGTCAATCCGAGCCTGGAGCGTCTCTACCAGCCGTATATCGAGAACCTCAACAGCATCGGCATCGACGCGCGCCTGCGCACCGTCGATCGCGCGCAGTACAAACAGCGCCTCGATCAATTCGATTTCGACATGATCTCGATGACACTGGGCCAGACCTTGAGCCCGGGCCTCGAGCAGTGGCAGTACTTCCACTCCAGCCAGGTGAACGTCAAGGGCAGCAAGAATTACGCGGGCATCGCCAATCCGGTGGTCGATCATCTGCTTGAACAATTGCTCGCCGCACGCACCCGCGACGAGCAGGTCGCCGCCGGCAAGGCGCTCGACCGCGTGCTGCTCTGGCAGCACTACAGCATTCCCAACTGGTACCTCAATTATCACCGTCTGGCCTACCGCAACCGGTTGGCCTTTGTCACCACGCCGCCCTACACCCTGGGCCTGAGCGCGTGGTGGCTGAAGTCTTCGGAGAAAGATCGATGAACCCTGTTCGCACCCTGCTCGTGCAGGCCAGCGGCTTGCTGTTCGCCGGGCTGGCCTGTGCTGCCCCGCAACACGCCGTGACCCTGTACAACGAGCCGCCGAAATATCCGGCTGACTTCAAGCACTTCGACTACGTGAACCCCGATGCGCCCAAGGGCGGCGTGTTTCGTCAGGCCGGTTTCGGCGGCTTCGACAGCCTCAACCCGTTCATCAACAAAGGCGTGCCCGCCGATGACATCGGGCAGATCTACGACACCCTGACCAAACACAGCCTCGACGAGCCGTTCACCGAATACGGCCTGATCGCCAGCAAGATCGAGAAAGCCGACGACAACAGCTGGGTGCGCTTCTATCTGCGCCCGGAAGCGCGTTTCCACGACGGCCACCCGGTGCGCGCCGAAGACGTGGTGTTCAGCTTCGAGACGCTGACCAAGGAAGGCTCGCCGATGTTTCGCGGCTATTACAACGACGTCGCCGAAGCCATCGTCGAAGACCCGTTGAAAGTGCTGTTCAAGTTCAAACACAGCAACAACCGCGAACTGCCGCTGATCCTCGGCCAATTGCCGGTCCTGCCGAAACACTGGTGGGCCAGTCGCGACTTCAACAAGGGCAATCTGGAAATCCCGCTGGGCAGCGGCCCGTACAAGGTCACCCAAGTGAAGGCCGGACGCTCGGTACGTTACGAGCGGGTCAAGGATTACTGGGGCAAGGACTTGCCGGTCAACCGTGGCTTCTACAACTTCGACACGATGACCACCGATTACTACCGCGACAACACCGTCGCCCTCGAAGCGCTGAAGGCCGGGCAGTTCGATTACTGGCTGGAGATGACCGCGAAGAACTGGGCCAGCGCCTATAACGTTCCGGCGGTCACCGAGGGCCGTTTGATCAAGGAACTGATCCCCAACAGCAACCCGACCGGCATGCAGGGCTTCGTCTTCAACCTGCGCCGCCCGCTGTTCCAGGATGTGCGCGTGCGTCAGGCGCTCGGGCTGCTGTTCGACTTCGAATGGACCAACAAGCAACTGTTCAACGGCGCCTACGTGCGCACCCGCAGTTATTTCGAAAACTCGGAAATGGCCGCCACCGGTCTGCCCGATGCCGATCAGCGGGCCATCCTCGAACCGTTCCGCAGCAAACTGCCGGCCCAGGTGTTCAGCGAAGCCTTTGAAAATCCGCAGACCGACGCCAGCGGCATGATCCGCACCCAGCAGCGCGAGGCGTATCAACTGCTGCAAGAGGCGGGCTGGAAGATCGTTGACGACAAAATGGTCGACGCCACCGGCAAACCGGTGGTGATCGAATTTCTCCTCGCCCAGACCGAGTTCGAACGGGTGCTGCTGCCGTTCAAGCGCAACCTCAGCGACCTCGGCATCGATCTGGTGATACGCCGCGTCGACGTCTCGCAGTACATCAACCGCGTGCGTTCGCGGGACTTCGACATGATGGTCGGCAGCTTTCCGCAGTCCAACTCGCCGGGCAACGAACAGCGCGAGTACTGGATGAGCGCCGCCGCCGACAAACCGAGCAGCCGCAACAGCATGGGCCTGAAGGATGCGACCGTTGACCAACTGGTGGAAAGCCTGATCAACGCCGACTCGCGCAAAAGCCTGGTGGCCCACGCCCGCGCGCTGGATCGCGTACTGCAATGGGGCTACTACGTGGTGCCGAACTGGCACATCAAGAGCTGGCGCGTGGCCTACTGGAACCACATCGGCCACCCGAAAACCTCGCCCAAGTACGACATCGGCATCAACACCTGGTGGGTCAAGCCTGACGCCAAACCGGCCGTAGAAGTCGAAACCCAACTGCAAGCCGACCCTGCGGGCACGGAGTAATCAGATGCTGGCGTATATCTTTCGGCGACTGCTGCTGATCATCCCGACCCTGTTCGGCATTCTGCTGATCAACTTCGTGATCATCCAGGCCGCGCCCGGCGGGCCGGTCGAGCAGATGATCGCCAAGCTCGAAGGTTTCGAAGGCGCCACCAGCCGGATTGCCGGCGGCGGTGCCGAAGTGGCGGTGGCCGGCTCGTCCTACCGTGGCGCGCAGGGGCTGGATCCGGCGCTGATCAAGGAAATCGAGCACATGTACGGGTTCGACAAATCGGCCCCGGAACGTCTGTGGATCATGGTCAAGAACTACGCGCAGCTGGATTTCGGCGACAGTTTCTTCCGCGATGCCAAGGTCATCGACCTGATCAAGGAAAAGATGCCGGTGTCGATCTCGCTGGGGCTGTGGAGCACGCTGATCATGTACCTGGTGTCGATTCCGCTGGGCATCGCCAAGGCCACGCGGCACGGCAGCCACTTTGACGTCTGGACCAGTTCGGCGATCATCGTCGGCTATGCGATCCCGGCGTTTCTGTTTGCGATCCTGCTGATCGTGGTGTTTGCCGGCGGCAGTTATCTCGACTGGTTTCCCCTACGCGGCCTGACCTCGAACAACTTCGATGAGCTGAGCTTGGGCGGCAAGATCCTCGATTACTTCTGGCACCTGGCATTGCCGGTAACCGCGCTGGTGATCGGCAACTTCGCGACCATGACCCTGCTGACCAAAAACAGCTTCCTCGATGAAATCAACAAACAGTACGTGGTCACCGCCAAGGCCAAGGGCCTGACTCGCCATCGCGTGCTCTACGGCCACGTGTTCCGCAACGCCATGCTGTTGGTGATTGCCGGTTTCCCGTCGGCGTTCATCGGCATCTTCTTCACCGGCTCCCTGCTGGTGGAAGTGATTTTCTCCCTCGACGGCCTCGGCCTGATGAGTTTCGAAGCGGCGATCAACCGTGACTACCCGGTGGTGTTCGGCACGCTGTTCATCTTCACCCTCCTCGGGCTGGTGGTGAAACTGATCGGCGACCTGACCTACACCTTTGTCGATCCGCGTATCGACTTCGCAAGCCGGGAGCATTGAGATGAACCTGTCCCCTCTCAACCGTCGGCGCTTCGAACTGTTCAAGGCCAACAAGCGTGGCTGGTGGTCGCTGTGGCTGTTTCTGATCCTGTTCGGCCTGAGTCTGGGCGCCGAGCTGATTGCCAACGACAAACCGCTGGTCGTGCATTACGACAACAACTGGTATTTCCCGGCGATCAAACGCTACCCGGAAACCGCCTTCGGTGGCGAATTCCCGCTGGAGGCCAACTACAAGAGCCCGTACATCCGCGAACTGCTCAAGGCCAAGGATGCGTGGGTGTTGTGGGCGCCGATTCCGTACAGCTACCAGAGCATCAACTACGACCTGAAAGTCCCGGCGCCGGCGCCGCCCTCGGCGGACAACCTGCTGGGCACCGACGATCAGGGCCGAGACGTGTTGGCGCGGGTGATCTACGGTTTCCGCATCTCCGTGCTGTTTGCGCTGACGTTGACCGTGCTGAGCTCGATCATCGGCGTGATTGCCGGCGCGTTGCAGGGGTTTTATGGCGGCTGGGTCGATCTGGCCGGGCAGCGTTTTCTGGAGATCTGGTCGGGTTTGCCGGTGCTGTATCTGCTGATCATTCTCGCCAGTTTCGTCCAGCCGAATTTCTGGTGGCTGCTGGGGATCATGCTGCTGTTCTCGTGGATGAGCCTGGTCGACGTGGTGCGCGCCGAGTTCCTGCGCGGGCGCAATCTGGAGTACGTGCGCGCCGCGCGGGCGCTGGGCATGCAGAACGGTGCGATCATGTTCCGCCACATCCTGCCCAACGCCATGGTCTCGACCATGACCTTCATGCCGTTCATTCTCACCGGCGCCATCGGCACCCTCACCGCGCTGGATTTCCTCGGTTTCGGCTTGCCGGCGGGCAGCCCGTCGCTGGGCGAACTGGTCGCCCAGGGCAAATCCAACCTGCAGGCGCCGTGGCTGGGCATGAGCGCGTTTGCCGTGCTGGCATTGATGTTGAGTTTGCTGGTGTTCATCGGCGAGTCCGCTCGCGATGCTTTCGACCCGAGGAAGTGAAATGAATCAGGACAATCTGATCGAAGTGCGCGACCTCGCCGTCGAATTCGGTTTCGGCGAGCGGGTGCATCGTGTGGTCGAGGGCGTGAGCTTCGACATCAAGCGTGGCGAAACCCTGGCGCTGGTCGGCGAATCGGGCTCGGGCAAATCGGTGACCGCACACTCGATCCTGCGCCTGCTGCCCTACCCCATGGCGCGGCATCCGGCCGGCAGCATCAACTATGCCGGGCAGAACCTGCTGGATCTGAGCGAAAAGACCATCCGCCACATTCGTGGCAACCGCATCGCGATGATTTTTCAGGAACCGATGACCTCGCTGAATCCGCTGCACTCGATCGAGAAGCAGATCAACGAGATTCTCGGCATTCACAAGGGCCTGAGCGGCAAAGTTGCGACCAGACGCACCCTTGAGCTGCTGGAAATGGTCGGCATTCCCGAGCCGCACAAGCGCCTCAAGGCCCTGCCCCATGAATTGTCCGGCGGCCAGCGCCAGCGCGTGATGATCGCCATGGCCCTGGCCAATGAGCCGGAATTGCTGATTGCCGACGAACCGACCACCGCGCTGGACGTGACCGTTCAGCTGAAAATCCTCGATTTGCTCAAGGATCTTCAGGCTCGATTGGGCATGTCGCTGCTCCTGATCAGTCACGATTTGAATCTGGTGCGAAGAATTGCGCATCGCGTATGTGTCATGCAGCGCGGTTGCATCGTCGAACAGGCATCGTGCGCAGAGCTGTTCCGTTCGCCGCAGCATCCGTACACTCGGGAATTGCTCGGCGCGGAGCCCAGCGGCGGCCCGGCAACCAATGCAATCGGTGCGCCGCTGCTCGAAGTCGAGGACCTGAAAGTCTGGTTCCCGATCAAGAAAGGCCTGCTCAAGCGCACGGTGGATTACGTCAAGGCAGTGGACGGCATCAATTTCAGCCTGCCTCAGGGTCAGACCCTGGGGATTGTCGGCGAAAGCGGCTCCGGCAAATCCACCCTCGGTCTGGCAATTTTGCGCCTGATCGGCAGCCAGGGCGCGATCCGCTTTGAAGGCAAGCAGCTAGACTGCCTGACGCAAAGCGAGGTTCGTCCTCTGCGCCGGGAAATGCAGGTGGTGTTTCAGGACCCGTTTGGCAGCCTGAGCCCGCGCATGTGCGTCAATGACATCGTTGGCGAAGGCCTGCGGATACACAAGATGGGCACCGCCGCCGAACAGGAAGCGGCGATCATCGCGGCATTGAAGGAGGTAGGTCTGGATCCGGAAACCCGGCACCGCTACCCCCACGAATTCTCCGGTGGGCAACGGCAGCGAATCGCCATTGCCCGGGCTTTGGTGCTGAAACCGGCGCTGATCCTGCTGGACGAGCCGACTTCGGCGCTCGACCGGACGGTGCAGCGGCAAGTGGTGGAGCTGTTGCGTTCACTGCAAGCCAAGTACAACCTGACGTATTTGTTCATCAGCCATGATCTGGCTGTCGTCAAAGCGCTGAGCCACCAGCTGATGGTGGTCAAGCATGGCCAAGTGGTCGAACAGGGAGACGCGCAAAGTATCTTTGCCGCCCCCCGACATCCGTATACACAGCAGTTGCTGGAAGCCGCTTTTCTGGCACCAGCCACTGCGCAATAACCTGAAAGAGGAGCAACACATGGGTTTTCTCGCCGGTAAGCGCGTACTGATCGTCGGTGTCGCCAGCAAGCTGTCCATCGCATCCGGCATCGCTGCCGCCATGCATCGCGAGGGCGCTGAGCTTGCCTTCACTTATCAGAACGACAAACTCAAGGGTCGCGTCGAAGAATTCGCACAAGGCTGGGGTTCGAGCCCTGAGCTGTGCTTCCCGTGCGACGTGGCCAGCGATGAAGAAATCGCCAAGGTCTTCGAAGAACTGAGCAAGAAGTGGGACGGCCTGGACTGCATCGTGCATTCCGTCGGCTTCGCTCCGGGCGACCAACTGGACGGCGACTTCACCGAAGCCACCACCCGTGAAGGTTTCCGCATCGCTCACGACATCAGCGCCTACAGCTTCGTGGCGCTGGCCAAGGCCGGTCGCGAAATGATGAAAGGCCGCAACGGCAGCCTGCTGACCCTGTCGTACCTGGGCGCCGAGCGCACCATGCCGAACTACAACGTGATGGGCATGGCCAAGGCTTCGCTGGAAGCCGGCGTCCGTTACCTGGCCGGTTCCCTGGGCCCGGACGGCACCCGCGTCAACTGCGTGTCGGCTGGCCCGATTCGCACCCTGGCCGCTTCCGGCATCAAGAACTTCCGCAAGATGCTGGCCGCCAACGAAGCGCAGACTCCGCTGCGCCGCAACGTCACCATCGAAGAAGTCGGCAACGCGGGCGCCTTCCTGTGCTCCGACCTGGCGTCGGGCATCAGCGGTGAAATCATGTACGTCGACGGCGGTTTCAACACCACCGCCATGGGCAACATCGAAGAGTGATCTTCGTGTAGTCAGGAAAAACCCGCCGCATCCGGCGGGTTTTTTTATGCCCGCGGAAAAACTCATCGCACTACATATGTACCGCCAGCCACCGCGCCCCTCCTTCGATACTCGTCGCTTGATGCTTATCAACCGCCTGGGAGGCGCAGATGAACGACACACCGGTACATGTACAGACGCTGATCCAGAACCTTATTGCCGAGTTGACCGAAGTCCCGGTGGTCACGCCCGAGACCCCGTCGCGCACCCTCGAAGTCCCCCGGGGCTGCCTGCTGCGCGAATGGATGGAGCTGTACTGGACAGCCCTCGAACGCCCGGAATTTCTCGACTGGGCCAGCCGTTTCCACATCGATCTGGATACGCTGCGTCTGAAGGGCGACACACTGCAGGCGAGCACACAATCGAACGGCGCCACCCGCGTGCGTACATTCACCCTGGACGATGATTCCGGCTGGTGGCAAATGGCGCCATTGCTGCTGTCGATCTCACAGCGCATCGATTCGTCAGGCCTGGGCCTGCCTTACATAGGTGGCAAGTCTGCCAACCCGCTCTACCGATTCCCTCGTGAAGTGGTCCTGGCGTTTTACGGCTATCCGGAACCGCAGAACCAGGCGCAGGCAAAAGTGATCGTCGCCGAGTTGAAGACCCGTGGCTTGCCCGCAATGGATGAGCAAGGCCATACCACCTCAGCGGTAGTCAGCGAACGCAACGGGCAATTGGAGGATTTCCAGCGCATCGCGACGAAAATCGATGAGGTGGTAACCGACAGCGATCCGTTCGAGCAACGAGGTCTTGCCGATGCGCTGGTATCGCTCAAGTCCTCCTCCGCTTCCTCTACCTCCGCCGGTGCGGCGCTCAAAATCGGCGAGCTGCTGACGCGCTATGGCATGCCAGCTCCGGAGAATGCGGCCGACGCCCGGTCACTGGCGCAGGATTTGCGCCGGCACACATGGCCCGCGTTGCCCTATGTCAGTGATTATGTGCAGACCGGCGACCCCATTCGCAGCTATCGCGAAAGCTTTGCCGATCTCGAAGACGGCAGGCATATCGTTCGGCGCCTGATAGCGCTGAGCTGGAACAAGGCACCCACGGCCCTAATCGATTACGAGGAATTCAGCGAGCCCCATCCGGACTCTGCGCTGGCAGAGTGGATTGCGCTCGGCCAGCGTGGATTGCAGGTCTTGAGTGCCAACCCTGATTTTCAGGCCATCCTGCGGCAGCAAGGCCTGCCCATCGACAGTCCACTGCTCTTGAGCGAATCCGGTCACGTCGGCACGGCCAGCCCGCAAGGCTGGGTAACGCTCACCGCACAGGTGGAAAAGCACTCGGATCTGAAACTCTATCGCGACCAGCTCAAAGCCAAGGCAAGCAAAGCTGGCGGGGTCTTGCGCTCGGACGGCAACGTCACGCTCGGGCAGATGCTGCGCTTCTACGATCTCCCTTTGCCGAAAACTGTCGAGCAAGCCCTCGCCCTGGCGAAATGGTACAGAGTCAATCTGCACATGAGTCCCGGGCTTATGAACCACTGGTACCTGTTAGGTCAGCCCTGGACTCAAACGGAGCGGTTCACGGCGCAACAACGTCAAAGCATCATCGACACCACGCAATCTTATCTGCCCGAGGGCTCGCCGCCGTTGATCGATTACCTCAGTGAGGGAATCGACACCGATCTGCCGCTCAATACGCTCAAGGCAAAAGCCGACTACTTGATCGGTTGCATCCTGATCACGCCACGCGCCCGGACGCTGGGCAATCAATTAGTAAAGAGTTTGGGGGCAGCGGCGCACAAGAAACGCCTTCTGGCCACCAACCGCGACCGTCTGTTGCTCGCAGCATTGATTCTCAGCCTGGAGCCGAGCGCCGGCGAGGACTTGAACCGAATCGTCGCCCAGCGTCTGGAAGGCCATGATTTCTGGGGCGACAGTTATGAGGAAGTGCGCCGGTTCATCGATCGCCAGCCCCAACTCGTCGGGGTCAAGAACAAGACACTGGCGACCCACCTGTTACTGTCCGGTATAGCGCCGGAGTTTCTGATACGTGACATTCCGGGGTCACTTTCTTACATGAGTTGTCTTGAATGGGTAAGGTTCAAGCAAGTCGTGCTGTATATCGAAAGCCGCCTGCCGGGCGTGGCACGCTTGATGACCTACGAGCAACTGAGCCAACTGACGAAAGGCCCGGCACCGGCGGACTTCTACACGTTTCTGCGCGAGGACTCCTGTGCCTCGGTCGTTGTCGACTGGGCGGTCGCAAGAGGTGCGATCCAGCGTGATGAGGAATGCGCAGTGACCGTTTATGACAGCGCAACGCTGAAGCAGGCCGATGTGGTCTTTCGCAATCACAATCGTCTGCTGTCGGGTTTTTATCGCCGGGCCTTCCTGTCGACAGCGCCTACGCCCGCCACTATTGCCCTGACGGATCTGCGCAAGGCCTTCGCTGATAACCCACACCTGACCGCGAAGGTGCTGTTCGTCCCCGCTTTGAACGCTGAAACATCGGTAACGCATTACTCCCTGAGCGATCTGCATATCGCCGGCAAGCTGACAGGCGACATGCAGGAATGGCAATCGAGCAATCAGCAGCTGCAATTGGCGCCCATGATTGCGTCGTTGCCCAGGCTGCACAACGTAGCCAGCTTCTTCCATGCGGCACTGACTGCGCGCTTGAAGCAAATGAAGGATGCGCATATCGCGTTTCTGAAGGAGGCGTTTTGTCGTTTACCGTTCGCGCAACGAGTCGACATCGAGGACCACAAGCTGGAATTGCTTGCCGTGCGGCCGGTATCGGCGGCCACGGACAAGCCTGATGTCGCCAAAACCGCAGCGTTCGGCGTGCTGGCGCTGCTGCATGGCCGGCCAGCCAGGGTATTCGAGATCTTCACCTGCAGGGATGAAGTGGTGTTGCGCCGTGATATCGATATCAGCCTGCTCAAGCCATCGCTGGCAAAAGAGGCGGCGAAATCGCTGCCCCTCGATGCCGAAGCCTACCGGAACGGTACCCTGCCCCGCGCAAATGCCACCTGCAAAGCATTTCTCACCCGCCTCGAAATCCAAGGCGCACCGCTGGAAGAACAACCACGCACCGCAGTGCCCGATACGTTTTCGTCGAACAAGGTCGACGCCATCGCCAGGACCGCAGTACGTCACCTGTTCGAAGCTTATGAAGCGACAGCCTTGCAAGAGGCGCTCGTTGCACCTGATCTCAAGGATGCTGAAGCCTGCCACGAGAAATGGCTGGGGTTTTATCAGAAGCTGAGCCCACCGAAACGCTGAGTCCTGGCGGGCGTTGCGGAAACTCAACACCAGCAAATCCTGTAGGAGTGAGCCCGCTCGCGATAGCGTTCTGTCTGTGACTGCACACGCTGCCTGGCACACCGCTATCGCGAGCAGGCTCACTCCGACAGATGAATTGCGCCCGCGCTAACAGCCTTTCAACGCCTGCTTGTGCGCATACATCGCGCCATCCGCATCGGCCAGCAGCCGGTCCACGGTTTCGTGTCGCGCGGGATCGTATTCGATCTGGCCGACGCTGAAGCGAATCGCATAACCGCGGTGCAGCGTGGCGTTGCGCTCTTCAAGGATTTCCTTGAGCCGCGCCATGATGCGTGTGGTTTCGACGTGACTCGATCCGGTCAGCAACGCGACGAACTCATCGCCACCCAGGCGCCCGACCACATCGCTTTCGCGAAAGGCAATGCGCAACACATCGGCGAAGGTTTTCAGCGCGCTGTCGCCTTCGGCATGGCCATACAGGTCATTGATCTGCTTGAAGTCATTCAGGTCGAAAAACAGCAGCGTCGCCGGCCGGTTCAGACGCACACATGCATCCAGCGCATGCTGGGCCAGTTGCTTGAAACCGCGGCGATTGGACAGCAACGTCAACTCATCCATGCTCGCCATCTGCACCGCCGTCAGCTCTTGCTCGGCCATCTCCGCAAGGTCGCGCAACAAGGCGCGCTCCTCGTCGTCGAGGTTGCGGGGTTTGGTATCGATCAGGCACAAGGTGCCCAACTTGTTGCCGTCCGGCACGGTCAGCGGATAACCGGCGTAAAAGCGAATATTCGGCGCGCCGGTGACCAGCGGATTGTCATGAAAACGCAGATCTTCCCGCGCATCGGGCACCAGCATCAGTTCGTTCTGCAAAATCGCATGGCCGCAGAACGAGACATCGCGCGACGTCTCGCTGACATCCAGCCCCACACAGGACTTGAACCACTGGCGATCCTTGTCGATCAGCGTGACCAGAGCAATCGGCACATTGAACAAGCGCTTGGCCAGGCGCGTCAGGCGATCGAAACGCTCTTCAGGCGCCGCGTCGAGGTTGAGGCCGTGCAGCGCGTCGATCCGTGCAGCTTCATTGGCAGGTTTTCCGGGCACCAGCATGCGCACACTCCGTAGACAGACTTGCCCTCAGCGTAGCGCTAAATCGCCGGGGCTTCACATTTGCGCCACCGGACACGGTCCGCCGGCATCGGCCCAGAGCTTGAATTGCTCGACGAAAATATCGTGCGGCACCGGCACCGGTGCGCGCCCTGCTCCGGGATTCCAGCCCCAGAGCACCAGTTTGTCTTCGCTGACGTGTTTTAACAGGGCGGCGAAATCGCGATCGCCGTTGCTCGCGCGGTCCTTGATCATCGCGCAGAGCTTGTCCGAGGGCAGGCCAATCCAGGCCATTTTGTGTGCCGCCGGTGGCAGGCTCCAGTGCGGCGCGCCTGGCGGTGCATGGGGGCCGTAACTGGCCGGCGGATTGCTTTCGGCATGGCAGGTGGCGCAAGGCAAACCGGCGGCGCCCTTGCCGTCCATGCCGCGCACCACATTCATCGCGTGAGGGATACCGGCGTCGAACTGCAACGGCGAATCGCCGGGAATGTGACAGTTCTGGCAGCGCGGGCTCTGGAAGACTTTCTGCACCGTGCCGAACGCTTTCAATGCCTGCTGATCCTCGGCAAACAGGTCCGAGGCGTAGCCACCAAGGCCCAGCAAAACGACGGTGCCCAATACCAGATGTCGTTTCATCTCACACCCCCGACAGTTGCAGTGGCAGTTCGCGCAGACGTTGCCCGGTCAGGGCAAACACCGCGTTGGCCACCGCCGGCGCGGTCGGTGGCACGCCGGGCTCGCCGATGCCGCCGGGTTTTTCGCTGCTGGGGACGATGTGCACTTCGACCACCGGCATTTCGTTGAGCCGCAACACCTGATAATCGTGGTAGTTGGACTGCACGACGCCGCCGTCCTTCACGGTGAGCTTGCTGTGCAGGGCCATGCCGAGACCGAAGGTGATGCACGATTCCATCTGCGCGGCGATGCTCTGCGGATTCACTGCAATGCCGCAGTCCACCGCGCAGACCACCCGATGCACGCGAATCGCCAGATTGTCCTGCGACACCTCGGCAACCTGCGCCACGTAGCTGCCGAACGACTCGTGCACCGCCACGCCGAGGGCATGCCCGGCGGGTAGCGGCGCGCCCCAGTTGGCCTTCTCCACCGCCAGATTGAGCACGCCGAGATGCCGCGGATGCGCCTTGAGCAGCGTTCGCCGGTACTCCACCGGATCCTTGCCTGCCGCGGTCGCCAGTTCATCGATCAGCGATTCCATGACGAACCCCGTGTGGGTGTGGCCCACCGAACGCAGCCACAGCACGTTGATGCCGGTCTGCGGCGAATGCAGGTCGACCTGATGATGAGGCAGATCCTTGATGTACGGACTGTCAGCCACACCCTCGACCGAGGTCGCATCAATGCCATTCTTGACCATTGCCGCCTCGAGCATCGTTCCGGTCATGATCGATTGCCCGACCAGCACATGCTGCCAGCTCAGCGGCAGGCCATCGGCACCCAGCCCGACCTGAGCCTTGTGCAAGTACATCGAGCGGTAATAGCCGCCGCGAATGTCATCCTCGCGCGCCCACACGGTTTTCACCGGCAGGCCTGCCGCTTTGGCGACTTGCACGGCTTCGGCGACGAAGTCCGAGGTCGGATTGGCGCGGCGACCGAAGCCACCGCCGAGGAATTCCGTGTGAATCTCGACCTGCTCAGGCTTGAGCCCGGTGATCTTGCTGGCGACCATCTGGTCGAGGGTCTGGAACTGCGTGCCGGTCCAGATTTCGCACTTGCCGGCGCTGATCTTCACCGTGCAATTGAGCGGTTCCATCGGCGCGTGGGCCAGATACGGCACGCTGTACTCGACCTCGATTTTCTTCGCTGCCTTGGCGAAATTGGCCTTGGCGTCCCCCGCCTGCGTGGCGGAAGTGCCCGGGGTCGCCGCCAGTTTGCGGAAGCTTTCCAGCAGTTTTTCGCTGCTCATGTCGGCCAGCGGGCCCAAATCCCAATTGACCTTCAGCGCATCGCGCCCCAGCTTCGCCGCCCAGAAATGCTCGGCCACCACCGCCACCCCGCTGGGCACCTGCAGCACCTTGTGCACACCGGGAATCGCCAGCGCTGCGGCGCCTTCGAAGGATTTGACCGTGGCGCCGAACACCGGCGCGCGGGCGACCATCGCGGTCATCAGGCCCTCGAACTGCACATCCATGCCGAACTTGGCGCGGCCGGTGATTTTCTCCGGGGTGTCGAGCCGCTTGGTCGGTTTACCGATGACTTTCCAGTCCTTGGCCTCCTTGAAGGTGATGGTTTTCGGATCCGGCACCGGCAGTTGCCCGGCGACATCGGCCAGTTCGCCGTAGGTCGCGCGCTGGTCCCCGGCGATCACCACGCCGGACTCAGTGCGAATCGTCGAAGGCGCGACGTCGAAGCGTTTCGCCGCCGCTTCCACCAGCATCTGCCGCGCCGTCGCCCCGGCCAGTCGGTAGCGGTCGAATTCCATCAAGGTCGAGGTTGAGCCACCGGTGATCTGCATGCCGCCGAACGCCGGCAAACCGTAATCCGCCGCCGAGGCTGGCGAGTGCTCGACGCGAATTTTCGACCAATCGGCGTCCAGTTCCTCGGCAATCAGCATGGTCAGGCCGGTCCAGATGCCCTGGCCCATTTCCGAATGGCCCAGCAGCACGGTGACGCTGTTGTCCGCGGCGATACGCAGGAACGCATTGGGCGCGAATGTCTTGTTCTGATCCTCTGCTGCGCGGGCGAAGCGATTGGCCCCGGGCACCACAAACGCCACCATCAGGCCGCCACCCAGCACGGCGCTGCCCTTGAGAAATCCCCTACGCGATAGCGGACTGTTCATCGTTCATCTCCCACAGAATGGATCAGCCGATTTCGGCGGCGCGTTTGACCGCTGCGCGAATGCGCGGATAGGTGCCGCAGCGGCAGATATTGCCGGAGAGCGCCTGATCGATATCGCTGTCGGTGGGGTTGGGAATTTTCGCCAGCAACGCGGCGGCGGACATGATCTGCCCGGACTGGCAGTAACCGCACTGGACCACGTCGAGTTCTGCCCAGGCCTGCTGCACCGGGTGCGAACCATCGGTGGACAAGCCTTCGATGGTGAGGATTTTCTGCCCGTGGGCGACGGCAGTCGCCGGGGTGATACAGGAGCGTAATGGTGCGCCGTCAACGTGCACGGTGCACGCGCCGCACTGGGCCATGCCACAGCCGAACTTGGTGCCGGTCAGGTGCGCGACATCGCGCAGAACCCAGAGCAGCGGCATGTCGGCGGGGACATCGAGCTCCTGATCCTTGCCATTGATATTCAGGGTCAGCATCGGGTGATTTCCTCAGGCTTACGGTGTTGCGCAGGGGCGTCGCTGTGGCGGCAGAAACTACGCACGCCCGCGCTTATCCCTTTCAGCAAAGCCTAAATTACGCTTGAAGCCAGACGTTGTGACCAGCGGTCATGCAGACCGTGGCGTTGCTCCTACAGTTGATAACGGCTCGCACTGAGTCGTCGTATCTCTGCGCAACCGGTTCGCGAGCCTCGCGGTTGTCCATCACAGGTCAGGAGTAACGAATATGGGCTTTGTCACCACTCGAGACGGCGTCGACATCTTCTACAAGGACTGGGGCCCGCGCGACGCCCCGGTGATCCACTTCCACCATGGCTGGCCGCTCAGCTCGGACGACTGGGACGCGCAGCTGCTGTTTTTTCTCGCGCAGGGCTTTCGGGTGATTGCCCATGATCGGCGGGGACACGGGCGCTCAAGTCAGGTCTGGGACGGCCACGACATGGACCACTACGCCGACGATGTGCTGGCCGTGGTCAATCATCTGGGTACGAGCAACGTTGTCCACGTCGGCCATTCCACCGGCGGCGGCGACGTCATCCATTACATCGCCCGGCATGGTCAGGACAAGGTCAGCAAAGCGGTGTTGATCAGCGCGGTGCCACCATTGATGGTGCAGACCGAAAGCAACCCGGGTGGCTTGCCGAAATCGGTGTTCGACGGCTTTCAGGCGCAGTTGGCGGCGAATCGCGCGCAGTTTTATCGCGATGTGCCGAGCGGGCCTTTTTATGGCTATAACCGCCCCGGGGCCGAGCCGTCGGAAGGGATCATCGCCAACTGGTGGCGGCAAGGCATGATCGGCGGCGCCAAGGCGCACTACGACGGCATCGTCGCCTTTTCGCAAACCGACTTCACCGAGGATCTGAAAAAAGTCACGGTGCCGGTTCTGGTGATGCATGGCGAGGACGACCAGATCGTGCCTTATGCCAACTCCGGACCGTTGTCGGCGAAACTGCTGCCCAACGGCACGCTGAAGTCGTATCCGGGTTTTCCGCATGGCATGCCGACGACGCAGGCTGAGACCATCAATGCGGATTTGCTGGCGTTTATCCGCGGGTAATATCACGAACGTACGCGCTCCCCTGTAGGAGTGAGCCTGCTCGCGATGGCGGTGGATCAGTCAATTCGATAGTGACTGGCATACCGCTATCGCGAGCAGGCTCACTCCTACAGGGATCGTCGGTGTGCGCGAGATGGGGATAAGTCCTCTACCCCTCTCCGCGCCCCTTGCCTTCACGATCACCACGGTAATGCCTGGCCAACGGAAAATCCGGCAGCCATGATTCACGCCGCACAATCCAGCTCTCATAGGTCGGCTTTAACTGATCCGGCGCATCCAGCGCGCCGAGGTTGACCTCTACCTCATCACCACTGCGATTGAACACCGACGAGCCACAGCGCGGGCAAAAGTGCCGCCCCTGGTAGTCATGGGTTGCGCCGGTAATCGTCACCGCGTCTTGAGGAAAAATCGCCGAGGCATGAAACAACGCGCCGTGCACCTTGCGACAGTCAAGGCAATGGCACAGCCCGACGCGATAAGGCTCGCCCGTGACCTGAAAACGCACAGCGCCGCACAGGCAGCCGCCAGTGAAGGTCTTCATAGTTTAGCTCCTTCGCACTTTTGATAAACACAATCGCCAGAGAGGGTTTGAAGAACCGCAGTGTTACGCCATGCAGCCTATTGCAGCTTGCATCATTGCTTTCGACCTGCCGAGGGGGATTGCTGCAGATGTCGCAAGATCCGCACAACGCGCAAATCGCAACGGGCATTCGCCGGCCAGAGCTAATACACTCAAGCGCTGACCTGCCGGGACGATCACGATGAAACACGCCGCTGCGAAGAACCCCGAGAAAGCCCCGCGTTTCTGGCGCGACGACGCCCTGCCTTTCATTGAGGCGCGAGCCATCGCTGATGGTCGCGAGGTCTGTTATGCGCGGCATTCCCACGCGCACTTTTCCATCGGCGCGATCACCGCCGGGCGCAGCATCTATGTGCATGAGCAAGCGCAGTTTGCGGTGGCGGCCGGCACCGTGGTGCTGATGAATCCCGGCGATGTGCATGCCTGTAATCCGATCGACGATCAGGCGTGGTCGTATGTGATGTTGTATGTCGAAACGCCGTGGCTGACGGATTTGCAGCACCAGTTGGGGTTTGCGGCGGAGCTGGAATTCCGGCGTTTTTCGGACACGCACCTGGCTGATGCCGAGCTGTTCGGCAGGTTGATGGGGTTGTATGAGGTGTTGGTCGACGAACAGTTGGAGGCGCTGGCGAAACACAGCGCGGCGGTGGAGTTTTTCGGTGATTTGCAACTGCGCCTGAATCCGGCTGATCAGCCTGTACGTGAGCCGAACTTCAAGCTGGAACGCGCCGCTGATTTCATTCGTGCACATTGCACCGAAGTGCTCAGCCTCGAGGCGATTTGCGCGGCGGCGCAGTTGTCGCCGTCGTACCTGATTCGCGCGTTCAAGCAGCGTTACGGAATGACACC
Source organism: Pseudomonas sp. NDM (assembly GCF_003105095.1). NCBI lineage: Bacteria > Pseudomonadati > Pseudomonadota > Gammaproteobacteria > Pseudomonadales > Pseudomonadaceae > Pseudomonas > Pseudomonas sp. NDM. Next base: position 79,430 of record NZ_QETJ01000011.1, read on the forward strand.
CCATGCCTTTTTGGTCAATCAGCGCATCCAGTTCGCCCGCGAACGCTTGCGCCGCGGCCAGTTGATTGCCGATGTCGCGCTCCAGGCCGGATTTGCCGATCAGGCGCATTTTCAGCGAGCGTTCAAACAGCATCTGGCGGCAACGCCGGGCCAGTATCGCGGCTGAACCCAATCTCTGCTAACACACAAATCCCCTGTAGGAGTGAGCCTGCTCGCGATAGCGGTGTGTCATCCAGCACTGCATTGACTGATCC
>NZ_QETJ01000012.1:0-76766 GCF_003105095.1 Pseudomonas sp. NDM
CAATTTGAAATGCGTACCCCTGTAGGAGTGAGCCTGCTCGCGATAGCGCAATTCAATTGCGCGCAAATCCCGCTGACTCACTTCAGCGCCGAATCCAACCCTATCCGCCCCATATGCCCCGCCTTCAACGAGCCGAAATACAACCACTGCCCGTACTCGCGCACGGTAGTGATCGGCGAGTAATTGCCATCGCTCGCATCCTGCAGATTGGCGATCACCTTGCCGTCCAGATCCAGACCGAGGACAAACCCACGCTTCTCCACAGGCTTGGGCAAGACCGTCAATGCCCGCACGATCATCTTGCGCAAAAACGGATGTTCAGCCGTGCCGTCGAGCAAGGCATTGCGCGGCGCATACAGGGCTACCCAGAAGCGATTGCTGCCATTGAACGAGAGGTTGTCGGGCAGCCCTGGCAAGTTGTCGATGAACACGTCGTGGGTGCCAGCCTTCGGCCCGCTCAGCCAATAGCGGCTGATGCGGTAGGCGCCGGTTTCGTTGACCAGCACATAGGCCTCGTCCGGGCCAAGAGTGACGCCGTTGGCGAATTGCAGTTTGTCGAGCAGCACGCTGGTCTTGCCGGTCTGAAAGTCGTAGCGCAGCAAGCGTCCGTCGGCGCCGTGCTCGATGATGGCCTCGCCGTCCTGGCCGTAGCCCCAACGACTGGAGGCATCACTGAAGTAAGCGTAGTGGCCTGACTTGTCGACCGCTACATCATCAGTGAATCCAAATGGCACACCGTTGGCCTCGGTGGTCAAGGGAATCATTTGTCCCTGCGCATCCAGCGACAGCAAACCCTTGACCGCATCGGCAATCACCAGCATGCCGTTCGGATGCCGGGCCAGGCCCAACGGGCGGCCACCGGTGTCGGCGAGCACCTTGCGCTGCGTGCCGTCGAGGCTGCTGCGAATCAGCCTGCCGTCATGTAATCCGGTGATGAGGAAGTCGTCCTCCAGCAACAAGGCTTCGGGGCCTTCGATGTCGCTTGGCCCGACCTTCGCCACACCTTTGAGGCGCTTGTTGTCCGCGTAGATACCGTCTTTCAGCGAGGGCGCCGGTGGCGGTGTCCAGGCCACCGGTTCGACTTTGGTTGGCAGCAAAAGCAAGAAGGCGATGACGAGAACGATCAGCAGGCCCGGCAGATGACGTAATTTCACGCGCTGGCCCTCGCCGCGCCGATGAACTGTGCGGCCGTGTCGCGCAGGGCGAGCATGGACGCCGCAGACTCGCGTTCGATGCGCCGCTTGAGCAACAGGCGATTGGCGAGGCGCATGAGCAAGCCGTCAAAGCGATATTCCAGCGTACGCACGAAGCGCGTGCCGCCAGCCTCCGCCGAGCACTCGTAAGTCAGCCGCAAGGACAAGCCCTGATCGCTTTGCGCGCGGGCGCACCAGCGCCGTCCCGGCAGATATTCCGTCACTTCCCAGCGCAAATGGCCGGCACGTCCGCCGGCATGAATGTCCTCTTCGAAGCGCGCACCGGCATGCAGCGGACCTTGCGGACCGTCAATCTTCAATGAGGAGGGATGCCAGTCCGGCCAGTGACTGACGCTGGCGGCATAGGCCAGCACGGCGACCGGTTCGCCGGCGATGTCGATCTCGTGCTGCATGCGCGTCATGGGCATTTTCGAATATCTCAAAGGGGCGGGTTCCGGCTCGCGATACAGCGTGCCGAACAGGTAGTCCAGCAAGGGCAGAACGATGTTGAAATTGCGTTCCTGCATGCGCTCGCGGCGATGATGCAATTCATGCAGACGGCGCATCTGGCGGATCCACGGCAAACGGCTCAACGGATTTTGCGGCGGCAGATGTTCGCAGGCATGGAACACTTCGTAGAGCAGATACCCAAGCACCATGCACCCGGCGAACAGCCCGGCGACATTGGCGTTGACCTGCGCGAGCAGCCACCACAGGGGCAGGGTGATGAGCAGCGTATGAATGACGATCAGCCAGGCCGGAAACAGAATCACCCGCCAGTCTCGCGCACTGTCGTAGGTCATATGGCCGGGGGTGAAAAAGCTGTGATGGTCGCCGGCATGCCGGGCGTAGAACATCTTTGCGAACGCTTTTTTCTGATGACCGAGATGGCGATGGACCATGTACACGCCGAAATTGAACAGCAGCAGGGTCAACGGCACGGTCAGCCATTCCAGCCAGCTCACCGAATGCACCGTGCGCCAGAACGCAGCGATAGCGAGAATGCCGAACAGCAGCACGAACATGCCGTGCAGCCATGGGTTGTACAAAGGGTGAATGGCCGCACGGTAGCGGCTGCGAAATGTCTCGGTGGTCTGCCTCAACGCTTTCACCTGCGGGTATTGTCGTTATACCCGGCAGAGTAGCCGATCCGCTGATGTCTGCAGGGCCAACCTTGAGGTCACAAGCGCCATGCTCCGGACTGCGCCTGCGGTGTCAGCTCAAAGGGTTCCAGCGCTGCGACCAGTCGTCATCGGTACGGATCACTTCGCGGAGCAGATCGAAGGCCTGCTGCAGCACCGCCGAGTCGCGATCACGCGAATACACCAGGTAGGTCGGGTAGCCGAATTCCGGCGCTTTGGTGACGGCTTCCAGCGCCCCGGTTTCCAGATACGTGCGCACGACCCGGGTGCGGAAATAGCCGCTGCCGCCATGTTCGAGGATGTATTGCAGGGCCAGCGGGCCGAGGTTGAAGCTCAGCGCCGCTTTGGCTTTTTCCGGCAGCGCGGCGTCATGTTGACGGCGGAAGTCAGGGCCCCAGTCGATGTAGACGTAAGGATCAGGGCGCTCGGGCGCGCGCACCAGAATCAGCTTTTCTTCCAGCACTTGTTCGACCTGTAGCCCGGGCCAGTATTCCGGCTGATAAACCAGCGCGGCATCGAGCACGCCGAGTTCGAGCTGACGCAGCAGGTTTTCGCCATCGCGGATTTCCATGCGCAACGCATGTCCGGGGATTTTCTCGCGCAGCTCCGCCGCCCAGCTAAGCATCAGCGGATTGCACAGGCTGACCTCGCCACCGATGTGCAGAACGTTGTGATAACCCTCGGGCAGCGGCAAGTCGCGGCGCGCGGCTTCCCAGGTCTGCACCAGTTGATTGGCGTAGATCACGAACGCTTCGCCATTGGCCGTCAACTTCGCCCCGGCGCGATTGCGCACGAACAGCGTACTGCCCAACTGGCTTTCGAGTTTCTGCACCCGCGCGGTGATCGCCGTTTGCGTGACGAACAGCTTCTGCGCGGCGGCGGCGAGACTGCCGTGACGAACGATTTCGAGGAAAGTGCGGGCGAGGTCGATGTCCATGGGGCGGGGCCGGTGTCTGGGGTGGGGCGCATTGTAAGTCAAAAGCCCCTCACCCTGGCCCTCACCCTGGGGGAGGGCCAGGGTGAGGGGAAAGCAGACACCACAAGATCAACTGGCCAACTCGGTGCGCTCAAGCAAGCCCACTCGCGCCCAATCCTCTATGAGGCGCGCCGGCGTGCCACACACCCTGCGCTTGTAGACGAAGTGGCTGCACTTTTCGGCAAAGCGATTGCGGTCATGCAGCATGTCCTCCTGCATTTGCTCCAGCTCCGCGTCTCGGCATCGACGGATCAGTGCCTGATCGATCCGCAACTTGCGTTCGCGCACCGCCGCATAAGCGGGATCACTCAATACGCTATTCGCTCGTTGCAGCAGCCACAGGGAAAACTCGTCCGGACAGCGCGGGCCGATCTCCTGAACCATGCCCAGTTGCCAGGCTTGCACCGCACTGATCGGCAGGCAGGCCTGGGTCAATTGCTCGGGGATCGTCGGGCCGACGGCGCGGGGCAGGCTGTAGGTCCAGTATTCCGAGCCATACAGACCCATGCTTTTGTAGTGCGGATTGAGCACGATATCGGCGCGGGCAAACACGATGTCCGCCGCCAGCGCCAGCATCACGCCGCCCGCGCCGGCGCTGCCGGTCACGCCGCTGACCACCAGTTGCCGCGCGCTGAGCAGTTCCGCGCAGACATCGTCGATTGCCTGAATGTTGGCCCAGGCTTCGGCGCCGGGATCCTGCGCGGCTTGAATCACGTTCAGGTGCACGCCGTTGGAAAAACTGCCCCGGCCGCCCCTGATCAGCAGCACTTGCGTATCCCGGGCCTTGGCCCAACGCAGTGCCGCGACCAGGCGCTGGCATTGCTCGGTGCTCATCGCGCCGTTGTAGAACTCGAACGTCAGTTCCCCGACATGCCCGGACTCACGGTAACGAATCGGCTGATACGCTTCGTCGCTGAACGGCTGTGTGGCGATCGACCAGCTCAGCACTGGCACATGGTTGAGTTGTCCGGCCAGCACATGCCGGGCCGGTTGCTTGAAGGTTTCCTCGCTGGGTTGAGGTTTGCGTCGCAGCGCGCCGATCCACAGGCTCTGGTCGCCGGCAGCGATCAACACCGCGTCGTCATGCACCGCAAGAATCTCGCCGGGCGTGCCTCTTCGCGAGTCAAGGTGAGCGTCATACAGGTAATACTGCCCGCCAGCCAGACTTGCCAGCACGCCCGGTTGCCCGTCTGCTGCGTCGATACAGCGCTTGATGAAGCGCGCGCAATCGTGCCAGCTGAAGCTGCGATCAGCCTGTTTCATGTTCGGTTGCAGGCGCCCGCGCACGCTGGGATCGGCGTAATCCAGTTCGACCGGCCGCAACCCTTCGACGAATTTTTCCACCACCTCGCGGATGCACACCAGCGCCGCATCGCTGACGCGGCCGTTGTACAACTCGGATTTGCGCATACCCGCGGGCAGGTTGAATTCGCAGGTGGCCCACACCGGCCCGGCGTCCATTTCTTCGACCGCCTGCAGCGCGGTGACACCCCAGATCGGCAGTTCGTTGCTGATCGCCCAATCCAGTGCGCTGGCGCCGCGGTCGCCAACGATGCCGGGATGAATGATCACCACCGGACGCCGGGCATCGGCCCAAAGTGCCTGTGGCACACGGTCCTTGAGAAACGGGCAGATCACCAGGTCGGCGCCGCTGTGCTCGACCTGTTCACACACCGAAGCCGGGTCGGTAAACAGCACCACGCTGGGCAAGTGCCCAGCGTGACGCAGTTCCAGCCAGGCCCGTTGCGTCAGGCCGTTGAACGCTGACGCCAGCAGAATGATCTTGAGCGATTGCATGGGATTCTTCCTTGAGTGAGTCGGCCGCAGGCTCCCGGTGAGCCTTCCCTGGCTTTCGATGGAGCGGGAAGCGTACGCAGTGCTTGCACGTCCACAGGTGACCGAGGTCAACGTTGTGTCAGGCAAGGCGAGAATTCACGCGCTGAAATTTCCGTTCAGGTCCTACGGAAACAGGAGTGTTTCGATCAGATACGTGGATATTTCTGACGACTTTTTCAGGTTGGTCGTCGGACGCTGGGGCTATAGCATCAGTCCTGACATTGAAGTCATCGAGCGCACAGATCGCTCCGGACCCGGACAAAGGATGGAACATGCGAATCCCACTGATTGAAAGCCATACGCCTGCTTATTCCCCTCGCCATTACTGGCGCGACGATCGCGCCAGATGCCCCTCGGAGGACGTCGCCATGCCGACTGCCAAAGCGCCCCGGCTCACCGGCTTGAAGAAGCTCGAGGGCAAGCCTCTGGAGTTGCTGTTGCGTGGACAGGACTCCGGCGACGACCCGATGCTCGTCCTGCGCTGCACAAGCGAAGGATTCGAGCTGCTCGATGTGGTCAACATGATTGCCTCCTCCGAGCTGTACCAGCAGGGCGAGATGGTCAAACGCATCACCGGCAGATCCGTGAGAACTGTGCGACGTCTGCTCAAGGAAGGCGCGCCGGTGCGTCTGGACACGCCGCAGAGCATCCTCGCCTGGCAATATGCCGCGGCACTGGAACTGGCCACCGAAGTGTTCGGGCGTCAGGCCAAGGCCGAATCCTGGCTGGAGCAACGCGCAACGTACTTCTACGGCTATGTGCCACTCGATCTGGTTGGACATGCGTTGGGGTTCAGGATGGTGGAGGAGTATCTGAACCAGATCAAATACGGGGTTTATCAATGAATCCCTTGCCCTGGGATGATCGCTGGTACGCCTGGCGGCTGGATCGCGCGGTGTACAGCGAAACCTGGGACAGCGGTCTGGGTTCGAAACGGGACGGCGGCCGCTGGAATACGCCTGGACGGCGAGTCGTGTACGCGTCAGTCGATCCATCCAAGGCGATTCTCGAGGTGGCCGCCCATGGCAGTTTCGACGCGCTTGATCAGGAACCCTATGTGTTGACCTGTTTTGAAATCGTTCACCAAGCCAGCGTGAGAATCGTGCAGCCGGAGGATGTGCCCAATCCGCACTGGCTCACCCCGATGAAAACCTCGCCCAACCAGCGAAAGTTTGCCGATGCACTGTTGGCTGAACACCCTTTTGTATTGGTGCCTTCGGTGGCAACGAGGCACTCGTGGAATTTGCTGGTGAGTTGCGATCTGGCGGAGGGTCAGTTCAGGATGGTTTCGCAAGAGCGGTTCGGGCTGGATACGCGGTTGTTGCAGGAGGTTTGATCGTATCTCCGCGAGCGGAGGACGAAGCCGAGCCCTGCGCTGATTCCCCTTGCATGAACGACAAATCCCGCCACAAGGGCGGGATTTGTTTGAACCCAGCAGCTTCTTACGAAGGGAACAGCTCGGACAGTTTCATCGACAGCATCATGTCGCCTTCAACGCGCAGCTTGCCGCCCATGAACGCCTGCATGCCGTCGGTTTCGCCGCTGACGATACCTTTCAGGGTTTCGCTGTCCAGCACCAGCGTGCAGTTGGCGTCCGGGTTTTCACCTTCCTGGATGTCGCAGGTGCCGTCTTTGACGATCAGTGCGTATTGCTTGTCTTCGTCGGTGATGTTGAAACCGAAGACCAGGTCCAGACCGGCAGCGGCTGCTGGGTTGAACTTGGCTTGCATTGCTTTTACGGCATCAGCTACGGAGGTCATGGTTCGATCCTTTCTTGGTCATGGGAGCTGGGTGGTTACAGCCAGGGTCACAGTAAGCCGGACTCAGCGAAAAGTGATGAGTTCCGGGGCCTTCAGCAGTTGCAGGTGTGCGTGACTGTTGAAGGAAGCCAGAGCCACCTCGCGACCGCGAAACTTCAGCTGGTTGAGCGAGGTGTTGACGATTTGCCAGTTCAGTTCAAAGGCCTGTCGGGCAGGCATTTGTGTAATCAGGTGGAGCAGGGCGGTGATGGTGCCGCCGGAAGTGAACACGGCGATTTTCTGGTTTTTTTCCGCCAGATCGAGAATACGGTGCAGACCGGCCTGAACGCGCTCGACGAAACCCAGCCAGCTTTCCAGCCCCGGGGTGTCATGAGTGCCCGCGAGCCAGCGTTCGACGATCAAAGCAAAGATGCGCTGGAACTCACCGCGGTTCTGCGCGGCATTGCGCAGGATGTCGAGCGCTTCCGGCTCTTCCGGCAGCATCGCCGGGAGCAGGGCGCGGATGACCGCATCGGCATCGAATTCGTTGAAGGCGGAATCGGTTTCAAGAACGGGAACCGGCAGGCCTCTGGCACTGAATTGTTCCAGTGCACTGGTGGCGGTGTGCTGTTGACGACGCAGGTCACCGGCAAGGCAGCGGTCGAAGTTGATGCCCAGATCGGCAAGGTGCTGGCCGAGGATTTCTGCCTGACGCACGCCGGTCGGTGACAGGACGTCGTAATCGTCTGCACCAAAGGAGGCCTGGCCATGTCGTATCAAGTAGATGCTGCCCACGTCCGCGTCATCCCGGTACGTTGAAGGTCAGGCGAGGTTATGAGGATGGCGGAGAGCTGTCAATGAAAAAACATACGCTTGTTTGAAATGCCCGTTACAGGCGTGTTGCCAGAGGTTTCACGGCTGGCCGACGAGCCGGCGCATGGGTATGCTGGAGCCATTCCGCGTGTGTTTCACTTTCACGCATTGCATTGAGGAGTCTCTGTGGATTTTTTCACCGAATACGCCAGCTTCCTGGCCAAGACTGTCACCCTGGTGGTCGCCATTCTGGTGGTGCTCGCCAGTTTCGCCGCGTTGCGCAGCAAGGGACGGCGCAAATCGGCGGGCCAGTTGCAAGTCAGCAAACTCAACGATTTCTACAAAGGTCTGCGTGAGCGCCTGGAGCAGACCCTGCTCGACAAGGATCAGCTCAAGGCATTGCGCAAGGGCCAAGCGAAAACCGAAAAAACCGCGAAGAAGCAGAAGACCCAGCCAGAGCCGAAGTCCCGGGTATTCGTGCTCGACTTCGACGGCGATATCAAGGCTTCGGCCACCGAGAGCCTGCGTCACGAGATCACCGCGCTGTTGACGCTGGCCACGCCGAAGGACGAAGTGGTTCTGCGCCTGGAAAGCGGCGGCGGCATGGTGCACAGCTACGGTCTGGCGTCGTCACAACTGGCCCGAATCCGCGATGCGGGTGTGCCATTGACCGTTTGCATCGACAAGGTCGCGGCCAGCGGCGGCTACATGATGGCGTGCATCGGCGACAAGATCATCAGCGCTCCGTTCGCGATACTCGGTTCCATCGGTGTGGTCGCGCAGTTGCCTAACGTCAACCGCCTGCTGAAGAAGCATGACATCGATTTCGAAGTGCTGACTGCCGGTGAATACAAGCGCACCCTGACGGTGTTTGGCGAAAACACCGAAAAGGGCCGTGAGAAATTTCAGGAAGACCTCGACATTACCCATCAGCTGTTCAAGAACTTCGTCGCCCGCTATCGCCCGCAACTGGCAATCGATGAAGTGGCCACCGGCGAAATCTGGCTAGGGATCGCTGCCCTGGAAAACCAGCTGGTGGACGAACTGAAGACCAGCGATGAATATCTGGCGCAGAAAGCCAGACAGGCCGAGGTTTACCATCTGCACTACGCCGAGCGCAAAAGCCTGCAGGAACGCATCGGCATGGCTGCCAGCGGTTCGGTGGATCGTGTGCTGTTGAGCTGGTGGAGCCGCCTCACCCAGCAACGCTTCTGGTAAACAAGCAGGCATAAAAAAACGCCGGTCAATGACCGGCGTTTTTGTGTCCGCAGTAAACCCGCAGGCTTAGCGCCGACGAAACAACGGCAGCGGCTCGTCACTGGCGGCCTGGTAGGTCACCGAGAAGTCCTTGAGACCTTCCAGCGCTTCGTACGGATCTTTGTCCGCACGAATGGCAAAGGCATCAAAGCCGCAGCGGTGCATGTAAAACAGCTGGTCGCGCAGCACGTCACCAATTGCCCGCAGTTCGCCTTTGAAACCGTAACGGTCGCGCAGCAGACGGGCATTGGAGTAACTGCGGCCATCGGTGAACGCCGGGAAATTCAGCGCGATCACTTGAAACTCACTGACGTCTTCACCGATTTCTTCGGCTTCCTCGTCGGCATCCAGCCACACGCCCAGACCGCCATCACGGGCCTTGAGCATGCGGCTGTGTTCGCGCCACAACTGCAGAGGAACGATCAGATCGTCGCAGTTGCTGATCTCGTCGATGTTGAAATCCTTGGGCAGCAAGTGCCAGGTTTCGTCGACGACTTCGTTGTTCTTAATGATTCGCTGCATAGACGCGTTCCTTGAAGAGGTCGATGCCAATACGCTGGTAGGTGTCGATGAAGCGCTCGTCTTCGGTGCGTTGCTCAACGTACACGTCGATCAGCTTGGAGATCACGTCCGGCATGGCTTCCTGAGCGAAGGACGGGCCGAGGATCTTGCCCAGGCTCGCATCCCGGCTGGCGCTGCCGCCGAGGGAGACCTGATAGAACTCTTCGCCTTTCTTGTCCACGCCGAGGATGCCGATGTGGCCCACGTGGTGGTGACCGCAGGCGTTCATGCAGCCGGAGATGTTCAGGTCCAGCTCACCGATATCGAACAGGTAGTCCAGATCGTCGAAGCGACGCTGGATCGATTCGGCAATCGGGATCGACTTGGCGTTGGCCAGCGAGCAGAAGTCACCGCCCGGGCAGCAGATGATGTCGGTCAGCAGGCCGATGTTCGGCGTGGCGAAACCGCCTTCACGCAACTCGCCCCACAGGGTGAACAACTGACTCTGCTCGACGTCGGCAAGAATGATGTTCTGCTCGTGGGAGGTGCGCAGCTGACCGAAGCTGTAGCGGTCGGCCAGATCGGCGACGGCGTCGAGCTGTTTGTCGGTGATGTCGCCCGGGGCAACACCGGTCGGCTTCAGCGACAGCGTCACAGCGACATAGCCAGGCTTCTTGTGCGCCAGGGTGTTGCGGCTGCGCCAGCGGGCGAAACCCGGCTCTTTGTCCAGATCGGCCAGTTGCGCGGTCTGGTTATCGAGGGTCTTGTAGTCCGGATCGACGAAGTGCTTCGCAACGCGATGCAGTTCGGCTTCGGTCAGCGTGGTCTGGCCACCGCGCAGGTGCTCCATTTCCGCATCGACTTTCTGCGCGAACACTTCTGGAGTCAGCGCTTTGACGAGGATCTTGATCCGCGCCTTGTATTTGTTGTCACGACGGCCATAGCGGTTGTACACACGCAGAATGGCGTCGAGGTAGCTCAACAGGTCCTGCCATGGCAGGAATTCGTTGATGAATGCGCCTACCACCGGCGTACGACCGAGGCCACCGCCAACCAGCACGCGGAAGCCCAACTCGCCAGCAGCGTTATGGACAGGTTCCAGACCGATATCGTGGACTTCAATGGCAGCACGGTCACTGGTCGAACCGTTGACGGCGATCTTGAACTTGCGCGGCAGGTAGGCGAATTCCGGGTGGAACGTGGTCCACTGACGAACGATCTCGCACCATGGGCGTGGATCGATCACTTCATCGGCGGCGACGCCGGCAAACTGATCGGTGGTGACGTTGCGCAGGCAGTTGCCGCTGGTCTGAATAGCGTGCATCTGCACAGTCGCGAGTTCGGCGAGAATGTCCGGGATGTCTTCCACGGCCGGCCAGTTGAACTGCACGTTCTGCCGCGTACTGATGTGGGCGTAGCCCTTGTCGTAGTCGCGGGCAATCCTGGCCATCATGCGCACCTGGCGCGAAGTCAGTTGGCCGTAAGGCACCGCCACCCGCAACATCGGAGCGAAGCGCTGGATGTACAGGCCATTCTGCAGGCGCAGGGGGCGGAATTCTTCTTCGCTCAGCTCACCTGCCAGATAGCGTCGGGTCTGATCACGGAACTGCTTGACGCGGTCCTCGATGATCCGCTGATCGTACTCGTCGTATACGTACATATAAGTCCTGTTCTCAGGCTTGGGCTACTCGGAAAACGCTGCGTTTTCGCTTGCTGGAGTCCGATGATGCCTCTGCAATTCTGCGCGCACGGCCGCGCACTCCTGACGGAGCCGGGGCAATATACCCGTTTGCAGTTATGCGCAAAAGTGATGTTTGAGTATATGGAAAGAACCAAATCGCCTAACACGCATCACTGTCAACTAATCCACATTTGTCGTGCGGACAATCATCGTCTTAACTGTGATCGAGTCTTTGTGCAATCACCGATAAAACCGACAAGAGGCGATGCAATGAGCAACCCGATCAAAGCCAGAAAAAGCGACAGCAGTGTCGACGCATGGGCCATTCTGTTCCTGATCATTCTCGTAGTAGGGACAGCGGTCTTCTGGGTCAGCCACCAGTAAGCCAGGTTCCGGGCCTTTTCCTGGGCCCGGCCCCCTGCGCATCCGCATGAAGCCATGTAGCCAACGCCTCAGCGTGCCGGTTCACACGCCGGCCAGATGCAGCACCAGTTTGACGATGGCAAACAGCGTCAACCCGAACAGCGCCGTGAACAGAATGCCCAACATCACGAAATGACTGGGTTTGCCATGGGTAAAGTCTCGTTCCCTGTTTTTGCCGCTTTGTACGCCGAACGCCGCTGCCATGACGCTTTGCAACATTTGCCAAAAGGTCGGCGGTTTGTTGTCGACTGGATCGTCCATAAATCCCTCCGCTGAAAGTTGTGCCTCTCAAGCATAGTCAAATAGCGCTCGGCTGTTCGCAGACACGTCGTTACAACTGCCGCCTCTGCCTATATCCCTGTACCGCTGAAGCCACCCATACAAGTGATGTGCTGTCGCTCCATTTACAGGAGCGATGTATGTTTCCCGATTTTCTTATTCCTCAAGCCACGGACAAGCCCGCACCACCGCCTGCTACCGAGAGCCTGCACGGGCCTTTTCTGGAGGCTGCGGTGCCGCCATGGCTGATCGATGCTTCTGCTCTGAGAAAGGCCGAGTTCAAACAGGCCAGGACCGTCCTGCCGAACTGGTACAGCACCATGGAACCGGCACACCGTCGTGTTTTGCATGAAAGCTACGGCCACAGTTTCAGCACGCAGACGCGATTGGACCAGACCATGGCAGCGTTCAAGGACATTGATGCGTTCGCCCGGCCCATCCTGATGCAGGCGCTGAAAAGCCGTTTTCAGGTCGAGGTTGATGTCGACAAAACCCTGTTATGCCTCCGGCGCCCCATACGCGCCGGTCTCCTCGGCGAGGAAATCGGAACTTACGAATCCTTGACGCTCCCTTTGCTGCAGGCGGCGCTGCACAACTTCGAAAGTGACGAATGTCGGTACGGGGCGTTTCACCGCAGCTCCGGGTTCGCAATCCAGAACCCTGCCACGGAGGTCTACACGGCTGTGCCAGTAAATGTGTCGGTCAGAAACTTTCTCGGCCTGTGCCGTGAACTGGATATCGGTGCGAAGTATCAGGCCTATCTCGATTCTTTTTTCCATCCCGAAAACCCCAAGGCCGAGGCGAGGTTGCGCCGGCGGTTCATTGCCAGCCAGAAAACAGCCATGCGTGCGGCGGCTGATCGGGCTTTGTTGACCAGGGACATTCTGCCGGAAGACCACGCGATGATCATTTCGGTCATCAGAGGCGAGCGACATCCCAGAATCGGTCGCAATCAGGTCTGGTTTCAGGACCTGAGCCTGATGAGGCACAGGTTGGTGGGGTGTGTTGCGTTCAAGATCGCCGAAAGGAATCGCCCCACCGAGGCAGTGATTCTTTATGTGCCGAATGATCCGGTACATCCGCTGAAGCGCTATACCGGCACGCAAATGCAGAGCACCTTCAAGCGGCTGCTGACCGCTCGTGTTCCAGGGCAGTCGGCAGACATCGAACCGACGCCTTACCAGCGGTTTCTGAGCCAGTTCTTGCCCTACGAAAAACGTCCTTACTACTTCAGCCAGTTCGTGAAGGTTGCCGACTCTGCGTCCGACTGGCTGACGTCGCCCTGGCGCAAAATACTGGAAGCCACACTGACCGCAATCGAGATATGGAAAACCTCGCCCAAATACGCGAAGAGAGTGCCGGAGCCCGATCCCTACATTGCCGCCGCGTTGATGCCCCACGTGCAGGCTTTTCCCTGGGCAGCCAATTCTGACCTGTGGACTTACCTCTATGAAAAGCACCGCGAGAAGGTCTTCGCTGATGCCCGCTGCCACGCGGTTCCAACCGCCGACGTGGACGCCAGTGCACGAAACGCCAAACTGTCAGGCCTGCTGCAATTCGGCCTGCTGGCGCTGAATGTGGCGTCGATGTTTGTGCCGGTGCTGGGCGAGATCATGCTGGTGGTGATGGCCGGCCAGTTGTTGTTCGAAACCATCGAGGGCGTGGTCGAATGGAGCGAGGGTGACAGGCACGCCGCCAAGGCGCACTTCGTGGATGTAGCGGAGAACCTCGCGCAGATTGCAGTCATGGCGGCAGTCGGCGCGGGTTTCAAACGGCTGACGGCGGTAAAGGCGGAGCCGCTGATCGAGCAACTGCATCCCGTGACTCTGCCCACTGGCGAAACCCGTCTGTGGAAGCCCGGCTTCAGTGGCTATGAACAGCACCTCACGTTGAGTGGATCAGTGCGGCCGAATGCACAGGGGCAGTACCGGATCGACGGCAAAATCTGTTTCCGCCATGGCGGCAGGTTCTACGAACAGACACTCGATGAGTCAACCGCTCAATGGCGTCTCAAACATCCCAGCGATGCCGACGCTTATCAGCCAGTCCTGAGTCATAACGGTCAGGGCGCCTGGCGGCTGGCGCTGGAGCAGCCGATGGACTGGGAGCGACTGACCCTGCTGCGGCGCATGGGGCATATCACCGACGACTTCAGCGATGAATCCCTGTTGATGCTCGCCGATATCAGCGCCGTCAGTGACAACGCCTTGCGCAAAATGCACATGGATCATCTACCGCCACCTCCTGAATTGCACGACGCGATGCGCCTGTTTCGCGCCGATAGGGGAGCCAGGCAAACGATCGAGCAACTGCGCGGAGCGAGGCCCATTGATGAGGGGTATCTGTACGCACTGCCTCTGGTCACCGAAATGCCGCAGTGGCCGGCCGATCGGATACTGGAGTTTTTCCTCGGTGCCGAGGGCGAAGGATCGTCGATTCGGTACGGTGCGCAGACGTCACTGCCCGGGTTTGATCGCAAACCGGTCATCCGTATCAGCCGTGCGCAGGTACTGAACGGAGAAATGCCTGCACGAATTCTGGCAGCGCTGCAGGAAAAAGAAGTACGCCAGCTCCTGGGCCCGGCCGACGCGCAGTTTCGTCCAGCGAGGCCAGACGCATTCAGTCGCAGGCTCGCCGATTATGCCCATACACGACAGTCGGCCATTTTCGACAGCCTTTACCGAGGCAGCGAACCGCTGGGCATACGTGGGCGCATGCTGCAGCGTGAATGTCCCGGACTCAGCGATGCGGCCGCAGAGGATGTGCTCGATCATGCAACGGCGGCGGAACTGGCTCGAATGGACGCTGCCGGACGCTCCCCGTTGAAAATGCTCGAAGAGGCTCGCTGGCATGCTCGCCAGGGACGCCAGGTTCGCGCATTCGCCGGTTTGCACAGCGAGAACCTGGCTTCGGCAGACAGCCGAAGGCTGGCACTGTTTGCGCTGGAACAGTTGCCAGGATGGCCGCAGACATTACGCCTGGAAATTCGCGAGGGCAGCACAACCGGCGCGCTGCTCGACAGCATCGGTGGGCCTGCGGCACCGGTGAAACGCTATCTGGTGAAGAACGGGCCTGCTTATCAGGCCTTCGGTGATCACGCAGAAGCGCTCAACAGGTTATCGAATGCAGAGGACAGCTTCTATCATTCGCTCCTGCACGCGCTGCCCGATGACATACGCTTGGCCATTGACTTGCCGGAAGGAAGCCCTGGCAGCGAACTGCAACATAAAATCATCGGCTCGGCCCATGCGCATCGACGCCAAGCTGCGCACGTTCTGGCGCCGCAAGCCAAAGCGTTCAAACCACCGGTGCGGGTGAGCGCGAGGCTCAAGGGCTATTACGCCAGTGGCCGTGGACCAAACCTTTCGCCATCCCTGGAGTCACGGGTGGCGCATCTCTATCCGCAGGCGCGGCAGGCCGAGGCGTTCCTCACCCAGCAACGCGGCAGAAGTAATGCGCAGATCTTCAGCGAACTGGAGTCCCGGCGGGAAGACTGGGAAAGACTCGATACCACCCTGGAGCAATGGCAGGCTGGCCCGACCGGGAGCCAGGCCGCGCTGCACCGGGCGCAAGTTGCTCAGGCACTCAGGAATGCCTGGCGCAATGGCCCGCTGGCCGGGCAAGAAGTCGAAGCCGGGCGTCTCTCGCTGGTGTGCGATACGCCGTTGCCTGCGCTCTCCACACACTTTGCCCATATCAATGAACTGTCCCTGACGGGACTGGGCATAACGGATGCCAATGCGGACAGTTTTCTGTCGGCCTTCCCGAATGTCACGGATTTGTCGATCGGCGAACTGGGGCAACCTGCCGTTGGCCCCATGTCTGGGACCGGCGCGCTGACGACCCTGCCGGAGGCGGTCGGCCGAATGCCCGGACTGACCCGTCTGCGTTTTTCCACCGATGCGGCGTTACTGGCGCCAAGCTTTTCTCAACGGCTCAGCTCGCTTGCCAGGCTGGAAGCGCTGCGCATCGATTACTCAGGAGTCGATTCAACCACTCTGCATGAACTTGACCTGACGCCATTGACCCGCCTGCGCAGCCTGCGCATTGACGCGCCCCGTGCCTTGTGGCGATGGCCCGCGTACGTTGAGCGCCTTGCGCATCTTGAGCGTCTGGATCTGACGCATACGTTGATAGAGACGCTGCCCGAATCGCTGTATCACGATCAAGAGCAGCTTTGGGCCGGGCTGGCGCTCGACTGGTCGAGGGTGACCCCGGCGACCTTCCGGCGCGCTTACGAATACGTCAGCCAATATTCCGGCCCACTGGGCCACCTGCTCGATCTGCATCAGATGGTCGGCGAGTTCTGCCGCGCCGAACTCGACACGATGGCGCCAATGCCGAATTTCACTGACCCGTTATCCGCAGCGTTCAACGCGGCCTGGGGGACACCGCAGGCCAGAGTTACCGCCATCGAACAGCTTCGGGCGGAGCATGAAGCCATTTTCGCGGCGTTCTACACACCCTCCCTGCGGCATGGAACACGTTATGCGACCCTCCGGCGCCAGTGGTCCACGGGGCCTAACGCCGACGTCGTCAGTGCGCTCAAAACCAACTGGTATGGCACGGTTCGCCAACGGTACGGCCTGACCGCCAACGTGGCGACATTTGAATTGCCGGTGACCCGATCAGGCCACGCCATATCGCCGGCTACAGACTTGATCACCGAGTTGCCGCCACTGCCGGCAGGCAGTTTCTCCCACGTGCGTACGGTGCGCCTGGGAAGGCTGGACGTCCCCATCGAACAGGCTCGGCACTTTCTCCGCGCGTTCAGTCATGTCGAATCACTTGAATTCAGCGGTAATACCTTCACCGAGCTGCCCTTTGCGCCGGATGAGCTGTCAGCGCTGATGCATCTGGATGCAGCGGGCAACAGGATCGAGGTTACGCCTGTCGTGCAGCGGCAGATCGACGGATTGCAGCGTCTCAGAAGGTTGAATTTGAGTAACAACCCGCTGGGCAACATCGATGTCAGCCTGTTGAGCCGATTGCGTGCCCTGAGCCTGAGATCGACGCAGTTGCGAACCTGGCCCGCCGGTGCCGAAAACCTGCCTCGGTTGACCTGGCTCGACCTGCGAGACAACCGGGTCTCGTCACTGCCCCCGTCGGTGTTGACCCATCCCGACGCGCTGATGAGAGCCAACCTGACCGGTAACGTATTCAGTCCTGAGGGTGAAGCAAGCCTGCACGCGGCGCTGCGGCGTATCGAGCAGGAACGGTGGCTGGGGCAGGGCACACTGGCGCGATTCGGCGCAGAACCGGTACCGGAGGCTTTCCCTCCTGCGGAAACAGGCTGGTCGTTTATCGAGCTGATGCTCTCGCTTCCGGAAGCTGCGACGGTGCTTCAAGGGCAAACGGGGCCGTCGACGCAGTTGCAACGACTGACTCGCCTCATGCCGGTCGAGCAAGCGCGGCTTCACTTGCAGAATCTGCGGGCGTCGGGGGCGAGCGATGCGCAGGTCGAAGCACGGATCACCGAATGGCAGCACCTTGGCGAGGCATTGGTCCGTCGGGCGAATGATTGGCTGTACACCCGCGAAGTGCGCACGGACACCTACAGGACCAATGCGCGAGACCGATCGGTCGCGGCGAGGCGCCTCTTCGAAGCCTGGCTGGACGGGCTCACAGAGCCTGTCGACAGGGCCCGGCTGGATCTGGATTTCCAAGGCCTGCAAACCGGTGATTTGCCGGAACTGGCAGTGCCGATTCCTGCAGTCAGAACGCTGGATCTGAGCCGCGTGGGCATGACCACGCGGGGCTCGGACGGGTTTCTCGCGGCTTTTCCCCATGTCGAAACCTTGTACATCAGTGGCAATCCCTTGGGGTCGGTGCCTGCGCCGGTACTGCGAATGCAGCATCTGCAACATCTGGAGATGCAGTATTGCGATCTCGCGGACGCGACGGACCTTTACCCGTTGCTGGCCCGTGCGCCTCTTCGCAGGCTGGATGTCGGCTACAACGAACTTCGTGTCTTCAACCCGCCCGACTTTGGCGCTGTCCAGACCCTGGACTTGCGTTACAACCACCTGACTGCATGGCCTGGCCGTGTATTCGACGCGCCGCAGTTGCATAGCTTGAACCTGAGCGGCAATGAGCTCACACGCATTCCCGGGGAATTGTTCAGCGGCGAGCACGAGCGTCTGATCCGGGGGACTGATCTCTCCGAAAATCGACGCTTGTCCCTTTCTGCTTTGCAGGACATGCGCCGCTATGCGCGTGAGCAGTCGGCGTCGCACGTGCTGGGAATGTCACGCCGAAACATTGAAACGATGATCGACACACACCTTTTCGGCGATCTGTTCGGTGGCGCAGAACCGGTCGGCATTCCCGAAGACGACGTCGGCAATGTGGACCTGGACGATCCTGAGGCCGCTGTCCTCCCTATCGAAGAGGTCCTGGATCCGCTCAACGATGTGGCCCCGAGATCAAGAGATCCGTGGCTCCAGCGCAGCGACGTGACGCTCGCGGCTCGCAGGGCGGACATCTGGGAGCAACTGGCGCAAGAGCCCGATCACCAGCGTTTTTTTCAGTTGCTGCGTTTGTTGCGCGACACGGAGGACTTCCGGCTGGTACCGGCCGACCTGACGCGCAGAATGTGGGATGTCATGCAAGCAGCCACCGAGAGCAGCGAACTGCGCCAGTTGCTGTTTCTCGGCGCTGAAAGCCATGGCACGTGCCCGGACGGGCGGATTCTGACATTCAGCGACATGGAAGTGCGGGTGTCGGTGTATCGGGCACTGCACGACATCCCGGTGCATCGGATGGCGCTAAAGGGCCGGGCGTTATTGCGTCTGTCCCGGCAATTGTTTCGTCTGGACAGGATCGAGACGCTGGCTGACGCCGCAGGGCGGGGCAGGGATCGTGCCGAGGTGCGCCTGAAATATCGTATCGGTCTGACCGGTGGCTGGGGCGATGGGGTGGATCTGCCCGGGCAGCCGGCCTACATGCTCTATGACGAACCCCTCAGCGGTGAACTGCTGACTCAGACCCGGGCCTCGATCCTCGAGGCGGAGCGGACCGATGCACTGCCACTGAGCATGATCGCCCGCGATTACTGGATCACCTATCTGGAGGAACGCCTCCCGCTGGAGATGCAGGCGATTGACTCCGCAGTTGATCAGCAACGCCAGGAACGCTGGAGTGCGTTGGATGATCGGCTCTCCCGGGGTGAAATCGATGCGCGAGAGTACGATCGGGAACTGGTCGATCTGGGCAAGGCCATGGAACGGCTGCTCACCCAGAAACGTCTCGAGCTGACACGTCGGGAGATCGTCGATCTGCAGAGCTTTGCCGATGAGGCCGAAGAGGGTGATCGAGTCACGCCGACACCGGGACCTTCGAGCCGCCCTTGACGGGCGCGGCCTGGCGTTGAAGATTGCGCCGTGAGTGATATACATCAGGTTACTCACGGCCGCACCGGCAATACCCGGATACCGCAGATCCGCTGACGGGACATGTTCTGCTGATCGCTCCATCAAACCAGGAGTGATCATGGTCACTATCCCATCCAGCCCAGAGACGCCGCACGCTGCGCCGCTCGCACGAGTTGTCGCTGGCAGCCAGCCGACAAAGCTCAATACAACGCAAAGCCTGCACCGGGATTTTCTCGAAAAGTCCATCCCGCCGTGGCTGTCCAGTGCTTCGTCGCAACGGCGCGAAGCGCTCAAAAACCTTCCGACTGCGCTGCCAGCGTGGTACCTCGACGCGACGCCGGAACAACGCAAGACGCTGGCCGACAGCATGAAGGCCAGTGTTGTCGCCCAGAACGATCTAGATAGAACCATGGCGACCCTTCAGGACGTCGAGACATTTGCCAGGCCATTGCTGCTCAAAGCGCTCAAGGATCGGCATCAATTACAAACCGATGTCGACAAGACGTTCCTGTGCCTGCGGCGTCCCGTCGAACTGGGCATTGAAAAGATCGAGCTGGCGTCCTTCGAGGTCCTCAAGCTGTCGATGCTGGAAGCCGCGCTGCACAACTTCGAAGCTGACGAATGCAAGCAGGGCGCTTATCACCCGACATCGGGTTTCGTGGTAGCCACCTCCACCCCAGATACATTCGAGCACGTGAGCATCGGCCTGACGGTGACGCAGTTCCTGACGCTTTGCCGAGAGCTGGATGTCGGCAAGCAGTATCAGAGCTATTTGACGACATTCTTCCACCCGGCCGATGCGGTGGCAGAGGCGGTGCTCAGCGAGCGCTTCATTGCCAGCCAAAAGGCGACGATGCGCGCCGCAGCCGATCAGGCGCTGTTGCAAAAAGACATTGAGCCGGCGGATCACGCAATGATTGTGTCGGTGATCAACGGCAACATGCACCCGTGGATGGGCGATAAACAGGTCTGGTTCAGTGACCTGGGCGTGATGAAAAAAAGGCTCACCGGGTGCGTGGTGTTTGTCATTTGCCAGAAGTACCGCTACGGCGACGAGCTGATTCTTTACATCCCTCACGATCCGGAGCACCCGCTCAAGCGCTACACCGTCCAGCAGATGCGCGATGAGTTCAAGCGCTTGCTCACCGCCCGCGATCCCGTCCAAGAGCCCGGCGCAGAACCGACCGCGTACCAGCGCTTTCTCAGCGAGTTTCTGCCGTATGACCAGCGTGCCTATTATTTCAGCCAGTTCAGACAAAAGGCGGCCGGTTCCCCGAGCGATGCCTGGGCAATATGGCGCTCGCCATGGCTGGCTGTGGCGCAGGTGCTGGCGGGCGGTTCGGTGTTCACCCGGATCCGTGAACTGCCACCCGAGCGTGAGATCAGGTGGGATCCTGTGCCTGATCCCTACATTGCGCCATCGATGTTCGGTCGCAGCGGACGGGGGATTTGGGCGCCCAATGAGGATCTCTGGCAATACCTTTACACCCAGAGCCGCGCCAAGGTATTGGCCGACGCACGCAGCCATGCCGTGCCATCGGCGGATGTCGATGCGAAGGCCCGGGACGCCAAGCTCGCTCATCTGCTGCAGATCGGCATGCTCGGCCTGAACCTGGTCTCGATGTTCGTGCCGGTGCTGGGCGAGGTCATGATGGTGGTGATGGCCGGGCAATTGCTGAATGAAACCCTGGAAGGCGCGATTGAATGGAGTGAGGGCGATCGTCGGGCGGCGAAGGATCACCTGATCGATGTCGCGGAGAATCTGGCGCAGATTGCGTTGATGGCGGGGGTGGGGGCCGGGGTGCAGAAAATCTCCAGTGCCAGAGCCGTGCCGGTCATCGAGCGGCTGCAGCCTGTAACACTGCCCGACGGCGAAGCTCGTCTGTGGAGAGCCGACCTGAGAGCCTACGAGTCCGCTGTCACGCTGCCAGACAGCCCCGGCCCGAATCCTGCCGGCCAGCATGTGCTGGAAGGTCAGACCTTCATCCGCCAGGGCGGTAAGGTCTACGAGCAGTTTTACGATGAGTCGATCAGCAAATGGCGCATCAAGCACCCGACCGATGCCCGCGCCTGGCAGCCAGTGCTCGAGAGCAACGGACGCGGTGCCTGGCGGCATACGCTGGAGAGGCCGCGGGACTGGGATCGTCTGACCCTGCTGCGGCGCATCGGCCACGAAACCGAAGCCTTCACCGACGCGCAGTTGATCAAGGCTGCCGATATCAGCGGTGTCAGCGACGCCGCTCTGCGCAAGATGCACGTCGATTCTGCGCTGCCTCCACCGGAACTGACCCAGGCCATGCGCGTGATGCAGGCGGATAGCAACGCGGCACTGGTAGTCGAACAGTTGCGCGGGACAAAACCGATCGACGAACTGTATCTCTATGCGTTGCCGCTGATCACCGAAATGCCGCGCTGGCCGGCGAACCGGGTGCTGGAAGTATTCGACGGCGAGCAACTGTCCGGCAAGTCGGTCAGGTACGGTTTCGCACGGCGCTTTCGCGACGTCGGCGTCAAGGCACCGATTCAGATATCGCGGGCCGATATTCTCAGCGGTGGCCTGCCAGCACATATCCTCGCGGCGCTGGACGAGTCGGAAGTCACCCGGCTCCTGGGCGAGCAAGGCGCACGCGTGCGCGATGCGCGGCCGGCAGAGTTCGGCAAGCAGATCGCCGACTACGCCGACACTCGTCAGCCGGCAATCTACGACAGCCTCTACAAGGGAACCGACTCCATCGATTCGCGGATTGCGCGTTTGCAGAAGGCCTGCCCTGGACTCAGCGAACCCGCGGCACAAACGGTGCTGGCCCATGGACGCCCCGATGATCTCGAGCGACTGGACTCAGGCCATCGAGTGCCGCTACGCCTGCTGGAAGAGGCACGCTGGTACGCCCGCCAAAGCCGACAAGTTGCGGCCTATGCCGGCCTGCGCAGTGAAAACGTCGCTTCGGCGGACAGCCGGCGCTTGGCATTGCACACGCTGGAGCAGCTGCCGGGTTGGACGGACAGCGTTCGCATTGAAGTTCGCGAGGGCCATGACGCCGGCCTGCTGCTGGACAGCATCGGCAGTGAAACAGCCAGCGAGAAGAAATACCTGATCAAGAAAGGCGCTCAGTTTCAGGCGTTCGACGAACTCGGTCTTGCACTCAACAGCCTGCCGCGCAACGGCGACAACTTTTACTCATCGATCATGCATGCCTTGCCTGATGAAGTGCGCCGCAGCCTCGGTGTGCCCGAGGTGGGGCAGTCGGCCCGGTTACAGCAAAAGATCATCGATCATGCCGATCGGCATCAGGCAGATGCGCCTGCGCTGCTCGCGCCTCAGGTCAAATGGATCAAGCCGCCCGTGCGTGTGAACACTACGTTGATCGGTTACCCCGCGAGCGGACGCGGCGCCGGGTTGCAAATGAACCTGACCGATCATGTGTGCGATGTCTATCCGCAGCTTACCTACGAACAGGCTAACGGTTTCATTCTCGAGCAGTACCGGACGGGTAAAGACGACAACGCGATTTTCCAGCTGTTGCAATCACGCCGCGAAGAATGGCAGCAGTTGAACAGGACGCTGGATGAATGGGCAGGCACATCCACGGCGGCGCCTTGGGAACGTTCTGCAACGGATCACAAGTTTCGCGCCGCGCAAGCGTTGAAAACCTGCTGGCGCAACGCCTTGTCCACCGGAGTTTCAGGTGCCGATGAACTTTCGATACTCACTTATGACCCGCTGCCAGAGCTGACGGCAGACTTCGCCCATGTGCGTAAACTTTCGATTGGCGGCAATGGCATCACCGACGCCAATGCGGACGCCTTTCTGGCGCGATTTGCCAACGTGCAAAAGCTGTCGCTGGGGGAGCGTGGCAGTCTGTTTGGCGCCTACATGGCGCATGAGCAGGCACTGACAACCTTGCCTCTAACTGTGACCCGGATGTCTGCACTGAGGAAACTCAAGTTCAGGACGGCAGCCACGGTGATGGCCTCCGACCTGTCGAGCAGACTGAGTACGCTGACCGCCCTTGAGGAGCTTCATCTTGCTTTCCTCGACGGCGGGAGCCATGCCGCTGGCCTGGATCTGACGCCCCTCAAACGCCTGAAGAAACTCCGGATCGAAGCGTCGGGCCTGACGCAATGGCCGGCCTATGTGCAGCAACTGCCTGAACTGGAACGACTGGACCTGACGCAGACCGCCATCGCTTCCATTCCCCAATCGCTCTATGTCGGACACGAAAGACTCTGGGCAGGTTTGTCGCTGGACTGGTCCATGTTCTCCCATGAAGCGTTCAAACCCGCTTACGACTATGTGAAAAACTACATGGGGCAGTGGCGACATCTGGTTGATCTGGACTTGATGGTTCGCCGCTATTGCGCCGGAGAACTGCAGTTCCTCACGGGCGAAGCCGGCCGCCTCAACCCGTTGCCTCAGCGCATCATGACCCTCTGGAACACCCCGGAAACCCGGCTCAAGGCTGTGGAGATTCTGCGTGTGGAGCACACCGCGATTTTCCGCCAGTTCTACGAGGCCAGCGCATCCGATGGATTGCGCACTGCAATTCCCGCCGCCCGCTGGCAAGTGCAGCCCAATGCACGGGTGGTACGTGCTCTGGAAAAGAACTGGCGTGCAGCCATCCGCCGGCGCTATCGCTTGAACGACGACGTTCGTCCTTTCAATGGGACGAACTGGGCAGCCAGTATCGATCTCGACGATGCCGGTGTGTTTGAACTGGTGGACACTGCATGGGTACAGGGCGAGGAGTCGGTCAGTGAGCTGCCGCGATTGCCCGCCGGTGCGTTTGCTCACGTACAGAGCGTTCGGCTGGACCGGTTGAATGTGCCGATCGACCAGATTCGCGATTTTCTCCAGGCATTCAGTGGCACCACCAGCCTGGAAGTCACCGCATGCGGATTGACGGAACTGCCGGTCCGGCCCGCCGATGCAAGCCACCTGACGCAACTGGACGTGTCTCTCAACCTTATCGGCGTTACCCCTGAGGTGCAGAGCCAGTTCAATGCCCTGAACAAACTGGAGCATCTCAATGCGCGGCTCAATCGCCTGGACACACTGGACGTTTCTCGGCTGACCGGGCTCAAGACGTTGAACCTCAGCTCCAATGGCTTCAATCAATGGCCGACCGGGGCGGAAAGCCTGCCGCACTTGCGGACATTGGATTTACGACATAACACCATTGGGTCGCTCCCCGATCAGGTGCTTGCCAACGACGCTGTGCTGCTGAAGACCCGTCTGCAGAACAACCGCTTCAGTACTGAAGGCGAGGCGGACATGCGGGCGGCGCAGCGCCGGATTGAAATGTCCGTTGGTTTGCCGGAAGGCGCCTTGCAACGGTTCGACGCGCAAACGGCGTCATTGCCGGCCAATCCAAGCGCGACCCCGCCGGAAAGTGCGCTGGAGCGCGCCGGTCAGCTGTTAGCGCTTGCGCCCGTTGCTGCAACTGGCGCCAGTTCGGACATGAATGCCCGTGTGCTGGAGATATTTCCCTCGCTGACCCTTGAACAAGCGCAAGCCAGCGTTGCCCGATTGCGCGTTGAAGGCCTGTCCCCGGAGCAAATGGCGGACAGGCTGACCCAGTGGCGAGCAAGTGACGAGACGCTGACGCGTGAGTTGAACGGCTGGATTTTCGGCGCGGCGCCAGGACCTGGTGAAAGCGTGTCATCGTCCACAAGGTTCTTCAACGCGACGAGGATCCGCAATTGCTGGCGGGACGGTCTGACAGGGCTTTCCGAGTCTGCCGGACCAACGCTGAGCCTTTCAGCGGGGGTCATGAGCGATCTGCCCGCGCTGTCAAATGTGTTTGCCCATGTGCGGACACTGGATCTGACCGGGGTCAAGTTTTCAGTCGATAGCTTCAACCTCTTTTGCCCGGCGTTCCCTGAGTTGACCACCCTGAAACTCAACGGCAATGCACTGGAGCGGCTGCCCGAAGCTGTCGGTCGTCTGACCCGCCTGGAACGTCTGGAGTTGAGCGGTAATCGGCTGGCCGTGGCACAAACCGTGTATCAGCACGCGGGTGGGTCGCAGTTGCGCTGGCTCGACCTCAGCCACAATCAGCTGGAGGAGTTCAGCGCCACCAACTTCCCCCGTCTGGAGACCCTCGATCTCAGCCAGAACGGGCTGGGATTCTGGCCTGATGGCGTGCTCGATCTGGCGCATTTGCAACGCCTGGACCTGTCGGGCAACAACATCATGGTCTTTCCGGATCGGCTGTTGGATGGCAACCATGAAGCGCTGGTGGACGGCACCGACCTGTCCGAAAACTCGCTGTCGCTCAATGGCCTGCAGCAACTGCGCGAATACAGTGCGGCCAACGCAGACCGTGATGTCATGGGTTATTCCCAGGATTTTCTGCAGGGTGAAATTGCCGAACGCGAATTGGAGACCGATAGCGATTCGGATTCTGGCTCCGGTCAGGGATCGGATTCGGATTCCGACAGCGATGGCCCAAGTGGGGGTGGCGGTGCCAGGCCCGTTGATACCCGCGCCGTCGTGCAGGCAGCGGAGTTCATTGCCTATCCGGCGCGAGATACGGCAGCGCCAGCGATGGCCGCCTGGATGACGTACACCCATGCAGATGCGCAAGCCGCGCGGCAGGCGTTATGGCTGCAATTGGCTGATCAGGACAACCATGAGCCGTTCTTTCATTTGCTCTCGACCTTGCCCGATACCCTCGAATTCAGTTTGTCAGGTGCCGATCTGACCCATCGGGTCTGGCAAGTCATCGAGGCGGCCACGGAAAATGCCCAACTGCGCGACCTGTTGTTTCTCAACGCCGAAACCCACGGCACCTGCCCTGATGGGCGAATCCTGTCGTTCAGCGAGCTGGAAACCCGCGTCTATGAATACATCGCCCTGCGCGATATTCCACGGCACCGTCCAGAACAGCGTGGCAGGGCCTTGCTTGATCTGAGTCGACGTCTGTTCCGCCTGGAAAGGGTTGACCGACTGGCCGAAGCTGCCGCCAGGTACAAGGACCGCGCGGAAGTCCGCCTGCAATACCGCATCGGCATGACTCGCGGCTGGCCGGACGGCCTGGAATTGCCGGCTCAACCAGAGCACATGCTGTACGCCACACCGATTCGCGGGCAGCGGTTGATTGATGCGCGTGCAGCCGTTCTCGCCGATGAAGCGTCGGACATGTTTCTGGAGGATCTGATCGGTCGCGATTACTGGATCCGCTATTTGCGCGAGCGCAACCCCGAGGTATTCGAGACACTCGAAAGCAACGCGAGCCGGCGTCAGGAGGAGGTCGAGGACCTCTACCCGGACAAAGACGATAGCGAGGCGACTCGTAACCGCTACCTGGAGGCGATGGCCGCACTGGAGATCGAACTGGCGGAAGCGCGCATTGAAAAGTTGAAAGAACTGTCTCGCGCGCAAATGCAGAGTCTGGCGCTGGTGGGCGAAGGCACGGCACAACCTGATCCTTCTTCACCGCAGCCCGGCCCATCATGGCGCCCGTGAGCGGATGAATGATGAGGCCCGGGAGCAAGGTGCTGTCGGGCCTCATGCATCTCAGCTGTCGTAACCCAGATTCGGCGCAAGCCAGCGCTCGGTCACGCTCAGGTCCTGGCCTTTGCGCGCGGTATAGCTCTGCACCTGGTCCTTGTCGATCTTGCCCACGGCAAAGTACTGCGCCTGCGGATGGGCAAAGTACCAGCCACTGACTGCAGCAGCGGGGAACATCGCGTAGTGCTCGGTGAGGAACACGCCGCTGCGCCCGGCACGCATTTCGGCCGCTTCCGGGTCCAGCAGGGTGAACAGCGCGGCTTTCTCGGTGTGATCCGGGCAGGCCGGGTAGCCGGGAGCGGGGCGGATGCCACGGTATTGCTCTTTGATCAGCGCATCGTTATCGAGGGTTTCGTCCTTGGCATAACCCCAGTGCTCTTTGCGCACCTGCTGGTGCAGCCATTCCGCGCAGGCCTCGGCCAAGCGGTCGGCGAGGGCCTTGACCATGATCGAGTTGTAGTCGTCGCCAGCGTCCTGATAGGCCTTGGCCACTTCTTCGGCGCCGATGCCGGCGGTGGTGATGAAACCGCCGACGTAATCGGTGACTTCGCTGTCCTTTGGCGCAACGAAGTCGGCGAGGCAGAAGTTCGGTTTGCCGTCGGTCTTGATGATCTGCTGACGCAGGTGATGCAGCCTGGCCAACGGCTTGCCGTTATCGTCGTACAGTTCGATATCGTCTTCGTTGACCTGATTGGCCGGCCAGAAACCGAATACCGCGCGGGCGCTGATCAGCTTTTCATCGATCAGCTTGGCGAGCATTTCCCGGGCGTCCTTGTACAGCGCGGTGGCGGCTTCACCGACCACTTCGTCCTCGAGGATGCGCGGGAATTTGCCGGCCAGGTCCCAGGAGATGAAAAACGGCGTCCAGTCGATGTATTCGGTCAGCACCTTCAAATCGATATTGTCGAGCACCTTGCTGCCGGTGAAGGTCGGTTGCACTGGCTGATAGCTGGCCCAGTCAAATTGTGGCTTCTTGGCGATCGCGGCGGCATAGCTCAGGCGTTCGGTGCGGGCGCTGCGATTGGACGTGCGCTCGCGCACGTCGATGTATTCCAGACGGGTTTTCTCGACGAAACCGGCTTTCAATTCCTTGGACAGCAACTGCGTCGCCACACCCACGGCGCGCGAGGCGTCGGTCACATAGACCACGGCATCGTTGCTGTACTTCGGCTCGATCTTCACCGCCGTGTGCGCCTTGGAGGTGGTCGCGCCGCCGATCATCAGCGGCAGATGGAAGTCCTGGCGCTGCATTTCGCGGGCAACGTGAACCATTTCATCCAGCGACGGGGTGATCAGGCCGGAGAGGCCGATGATGTCGCATTTCTGTTCTTTGGCGACCTGCAGGATCTTCTCGGCCGGGACCATCACGCCGAGGTCGACGATGTCATAGCCGTTGCAGCCGAGCACCACGCCAACGATGTTCTTGCCGATGTCGTGCACATCGCCTTTCACCGTGGCCATGAGGATCTTGCCCTTGGCTTCCGGTTTGTCGCCTTTTTCCAGTTCGATGAACGGAATCAAGTGGGCCACGGCCTGCTTCATGACGCGGGCGGATTTGACCACTTGCGGGAGGAACATTTTGCCGGCGCCGAACAGGTCGCCGACGATGTTCATGCCGGACATCAACGGGCCTTCGATCACTTCGATCGGCCGCGCAAACGACTGTCGGGACTCTTCGGTGTCTTCGACGATGTGCGTGGTGATGCCCTTGACCAGCGCGTGTTCCAGACGCTTGTTGACGTCCCAGTTGCGCCACTCTTCGGTCTCGGCTTCCTTGACGCTGCCGTCGCCCTTGTACTTGTCGGCGATGGCGAGGAGAGCGTCGGTGCCGTCCGGGGTGCGGTTGAGGATCACATCTTCAACGGCGTCGCGCAGCTCCACCGGGATCTGGTCGTAGATCTCCAGCTGACCGGCGTTGACGATGCCCATGGTCAGGCCGGCGCGGATCGCGTAGAGCAGGAACACCGAGTGAATCGCCTCACGCACCGGGTTGTTGCCACGGAACGAGAACGACACGTTGGACACGCCGCCGGAGCTCAGCGCATACGGCAGCTCGTCGCGGATGTAGGCGCAGGCATTGATGAAGTCGACGGCGTAATTGTTGTGCTCTTCGATGCCGGTGGCGACGGCGAAGATGTTCGGGTCGAAGATGATGTCTTCCGGCGGGAAGCCGACTTCATTGACCAGAATGTCGTAGGAGCGTTTGCAGATCTCTTTCTTGCGCGCTTCGGTGTCGGCCTGACCGGCTTCGTCGAAGGCCATCACCACCACTGCAGCACCGTAGCGCTTGCACAGTCGGGCGTGATGGATGAACTGCTCGACGCCTTCTTTCATGCTGATCGAGTTGACGATGCCCTTGCCCTGAATGCACTTGAGGCCGGCTTCGATGACTTCCCATTTCGACGAGTCGATCATGATCGGCACACGCGAGATGTCCGGTTCGCCGGCGATCAGATTGAGGAAGGTGACCATGGCCTTCTTCGAATCGAGCATGCCCTCGTCCATGTTGATGTCGATGATCTGCGCGCCGGCCTCGACCTGCTGCAGAGCGACTTCGAGGGCTTCGGTGTAGTTGTCTTCACGAATCAGCCGGGCGAACTTTGCCGAACCGGTGATGTTGGTGCGCTCGCCGACGTTGACGAACAGCGAACTGCGATCGATGGTGAACGGCTCCAGGCCAGAGAGGCGGCAGGCTTTGGGGATGTCCGGAATCTGTCGCGGTGCATAACCGGCCACGGCGTTCGCGATGGCTTCGATGTGCCCCGGCGTGGTGCCGCAGCAGCCGCCGACGATGTTGAGGAAACCGCTCTGGGCGAACTCTTCGATGACTTTGGCGGTTTGCGATGGCAGTTCGTCGTACTCGCCGAATTCATTCGGCAGGCCGGCGTTCGGGTGCGCGGAAACGTGGGTGCTGGCCTTGTTCGACAGCTCTTCCAGGTACGGGCGCAGTTCGCTGGCACCAAGGGCGCAGTTCAGCCCCACGGAAATCGGTTTGGCGTGGGCCACCGAGTTCCAGAACGCTTCGGTGGTCTGGCCGGACAGGGTGCGGCCGGAGGCGTCGGTGATCGTGCCGGAAATCATGATCGGCAGTTCGATATGCAGTTCTTCGAACACACCTTGCACGGCGAAGATCGCCGCTTTGGCGTTGAGGGTGTCGAAGATCGTCTCGATCAGGATCAGGTCGGCGCCGCCCTCGATCAGGCCCTTGGTGGCTTCGGTGTAGTTTTCTACCAGCTCGTCGAAGGTCACGTTGCGGTAGCCGGGGTTGTTGACGTCGGGCGACAGCGAGCAGGTGCGGCTGGTCGGGCCGAGCACACCGGCGACGAAGCGCGGCCTGGCCGGATTTTCGGCGGTCTTGGCGTCGGCAATCTTGCGCGCCAGACGTGCGCCTTCTACGTTTAACTCGTATGCCAGCTCTTCCATGCCGTAATCGGCCATGGAAATGCGCGTGGCGTTGAAGGTGTTGGTTTCGAGAATGTCGGCGCCGGCGTCCAGATAGGCTTTTTCGATGCCGCCGATCACGTCCGGACGAGTGATCACCAGCAAGTCGTTGTTGCCCTTGACGTCACTCGGCCAGTCGGCGAAGCGCTTGCCGCGATAATCCTGCTCTTCGAGCTTGTAGCTCTGGATCATCGTGCCCATCCCGCCGTCGAGAATCAGGATGCGCTCTTTGAGGGCTTGCTTGAGAGCTTGAAGGCGGACGCTGCGATCGGACATGTGGACTACTCGAAAAGACCATTACGAAGGAGCGGGATCATAGCAAACCTGTGCGCTTTTAGAGCACGTGCGGGTTTTGCATGAATATCGCTCATGTTGGTACGAGCGTCATAAGGGTAGAATCGCAGCCTTTTTTTACCATCGGGATCAGCAGCATGCCGTACCGCGTCATCAGTTTATTGTTGCTGGTCCTGAGCGGGAGCGTCGCGGCGCAAGATCCCGCGATCCCGCCTTCGATTTCCTACAGCAGGGACATCCAACCGATCTTCACCGAGAAGTGCGTGGCCTGCCATGCCTGTTACGACTCGGCGTGCCAGCTCAATCTGGGCAGTGGCGAAGGCGCCGCCCGTGGCGCGAGCAAGATGCCGGTGTACGACGGCGAACGCACCCAGGCCGCACCGACAACGCGACTGTTCTATGACGCCTTCGGCAAGCGCGCCTGGCAGCAGAAAGACTTCTATTCGGTGCTCGACGCCCAGGGCAGCCAGGCCGCGCTGATGGCGCGCATGCTCGAACTCGGCCATAAGACCCCGCTGACGCCGAACGCCAGGCTGCCCGAGGACATCGTCCTGGGGCTGAACCGCAACAATCTCTGCGCGATGCCTGGCGAATTTGACGCTTATGCCGGGGCGCACCCGAAAGAGGGCATGCCGCTGGCCGTCACTGGCCTGACCGATCAGCAGTACCAGACCTTGCAGCGCTGGCTGGCGTCTGGCGCACCGATCGACGAGCAGAGCCTGGCGCCGAGCGCGAAAGAAGCGATGCAGATCGCCCAATGGGAAAACCTGCTTAACGCCCCCGGTGCCCGGCAAAGTCTGGTCGGCCGCTGGCTGTTCGAGCACTGGTACCTGGCGCACATCTATTTCAAGGATGGCGAGCCGGGGCATTATTTCCAGTGGGTGCGTTCGCGCACGCCGAGTGGGCAGCCGATCGACCTGATCGCCACTCGCCGCCCCAACGACGACCCGGGCACGCGGGTGTATTACCGCTTGTGGCCTGTGCAGGGGGTGATCGTGCACAAGACGCACATCACCTACCCGCTGAGCGCGGCGAAAATGGCCCGGATCAAAAGCCTGTTCTACAACGGTAACTGGCAGGTCAACGCGCTGCCGGGCTACGGGCCACAGAGCCGCGCCAATCCGTTTGCCACGTTCGAAGCGATTCCAGCCCAGGCGCGCTATCAGTTCATGCTCGATAACGCCGAATACTTCGTCCGTACTTTCATTCGCGGGCCGGTGTGCCGCGGGCAGATCGCGACCGATGTGATCCGCGACAACTTCTGGGCGCTGTTCCAGGCGCCGGAACATGACCTCTATATCACTGACCCGAACTACCGTGGCCAGGCCACGCCGCTGCTGGCGATGCCGGGGCAGAACGACGACGTCGGCAGCGTGCTGAGCCTGTGGCGCGACTACCGCGACAAGCGCAACGAATACGAAGCCCTGCGCCGCGACAGCTACGCCGATCTGCCGGCGCCGAGCTGGTCGACGCTGTGGGCCGGCAACGACAACGCCCTGTTGAGCATCTTCCGCCACTTTGACAGCGCCTCGGTAACCAAGGGTTTGATCGGCGAGGTGCCGCAGACGATGTGGCTGTTCGACTATCCGCTGCTGGAGCGCACCTATTACCAGCTCGCGGTCAATTTCGACGTGTTCGGCAACGTCTCCCATCAAGCGCAGACCCGCCTGTATTTCGACCTGATCCGCAACGGTGCCGAACAGAATTTTCTGCGCCTGATGCCCGCCGATTCTCGCGAGGACTACCTCAATGATTGGTACCAGGATGGCGGCCAGTTCAAGATGTGGCTCGATTATGAGGCGATCGACGACGACAAACCGACTGCGCTGAAACTCGACGAAAAAGATCCGAAACGTGATTTCGCCTTGCAGTTGCTGACGCGCTACGGCGATCTGAATGCGCGGCCGGATCCGATCAACCGCTGCGACGGTGCTTATTGCTCACGGCCAAATATCGATCCGGCGTTGCAGAACGCCGAGCAGGCCTTGAGCCGTCTGGCCTCGCGCCCGGCAGCCGGGCTGAAAGTCATCGATCAGTTGCCCGAAGCGACCATGCTGCGTGTTGAGACGGCCAGCGGCAAGCGCGAGGTCTACAGCCTGCTGCGCAACCGGGCGCACAGCAACGTGGCGTTTTTGCTCGGTGAGTCGCGGCGCTATCAGCCAGGGCTCGACACCCTGACGATCTATCCCGGCGTACTCACCAGTTACCCGAACTTCATGTTCAATGTGCCGGCCGCTCAGGTTCCGGCGTTTGTCGATGCGATGGTAAACGCCAGGGACGCGAACCGGTTCGAGAAAATCGTCGAGCGCTGGGGCATTCGCCGCAGTCATCCGCAGTTCTGGGAGTATTTCCACGATTTGAGCCAGTACATCCACGAAACCGACCCGGTGGAAGAGGGTGTACTGGACATGAACCGCTACGAAAATCTTTGATCGGCCGTGGGCAGATGCTGTGTGAGCAGCGTTCATCTGTCTTCTGTCGGTGGTGCACGTATTCTTTCGTGCACCACCGAAGCGGCTGAAAACCCGATAAGGCGGGGCGGTCAAGGTTTCAGATGTTTCCAGTAACTGGCGCCGTAATCGAGAAACAACTCGCCACCCGCCGGGATTTTTTCCCACGCGACAAAGAACACCATGTACTTGCCGACGCAGATCGAACCGACGTTCTCCACGCCGATATTGGTCTGGCCGGGTACGTTGATGGCGTTGATCAGGCTCAGCACGTTGCTGTTGCCGTGCCCGCTCAGGGTGGCGTTCTTGGTTGCCGTTTCGTACAGATAGGTACTGACTTTCTCTGTGGATTTTTCAAGTATCTCCGCGCGCAGGGATTTGCCGGTGCGGTGCAGTTTGCCGATGTAAGGGCCAAGCACTTCATAAGGTTCGATATCGACCTTGGCGAACACCGATAAACCCCGCTCGGGACCTTCGGTCGGCCTCCTGATCTCGAAAAGTTGAGTCAGCCTCGCATGGTGCCGACCTTCGTCGGCGATCCACTCGTGGATGTCCTCGGTGATGCGCCGGGTCATCTCCTTGAGTCTGGCGCCCTGGAAGTGCGCAAAGAGCCGGTTGGCCTCAGTGATCGCGATATGTTCGGTATCGCCTTCCAGCTTGCGCGTCAGGCTTGTTCGCACATCCGTCGGATCCTGCAGAATGGGCGCGTTGTTGTTGATCTGGTGCCCGAGCGAAGGTGTCAGGTCCTGTGGCAGGGTGGCGGCAACGTCCAGTCGAGCACGCTTGGAAGGGCCAGCCGTGGGTGGCGAGGATGGCCCGTCGCTGTGCGCAGTCGAGGGTTCGGGTGAATGCCTGACAGCCGATTTTCTCGCGGTGCCCGGGGGCAGTGATTTACGCGCGAGCAAGACCTCCGAATCCGTCGCTGCGAGCCTTTGCAAGGTTTCCGCTACGGCACTTCTCAGTTGCCCGGCGTCGTTGACGAAGGTTGCCCAGAGCACGGGGTTCAAATTGTTCTCAGCGACAAACGCGTTCATCGTGCTGGCCGACCGTGTCACGTCGTAGCGTGCCCGCCATTGCTGAAGATGCTCTGGGGTCAGCGGGGTGAAGGCCTGGTGGTTTGCATAGGTTGCCAACACGGTGCCCGGCGCCCTGAAGCTGCCATCCATGTTGACATGGGCGAGGAAATCCTGAGGGTCCAGGTTGTGCTCGGCAGCGAATCCTTCGCGGGTCAGGCGGTTGCGACTGTCCTGCGACAGCGTCCGCCATTGCTCAAGATTGTCGAAGGAAATGGCCGTGCGAGCCGTGCCGGCCTGGTCCAGCAGTTGTTGGCCAAGGGGTTTCAACTGGCCCTGGGTGTGGACGAACTGCTGAAACGCCGCCCGATCCAGACCGTGCTTCTTCGCAAAAGCTTTTATGGCGATGTCCAGCATCACTTCGCTGAACTGCGACCACTTTTCCAGGTGCAAGGCTGTTACCGCGTTCGGCTGATCGGGCGCGCCACCAGCCACCCTGATTTCCTTTGTGTACCAATGCCCGGGTTTCACCGACGACAGGTTGATCGACAGGTCGCGGTTGGTTTTCGGGTTGACCAACACCACAGAAAAGCTGTTTTCCCCGGTCTGCGCTGTTTCTGCGATAAAACCGTAGGAGTTGTCCCTGACCTGGTAGACGGCAATGGTGCCGCGCTCGTCGACGTTGCAGATGAACTTCTGGTTATAGTCCGCACGAAAGAATATGCCGCGCGAATCCGCTTTCAGCCCTTGAATCCAGTGCGGTTCTACCGCGTATCGACGTATCAGGGGGCTGCTGTTGCTGATCACTGTGACGGGCGGCCGGTAGCGCGGGCCGAACGCTTGATGGGAGACAGGGTCGATCAGGCGAAAGTCGGGCGCTGCGGCGGTGCCGACATTGCGCATGGGAATATCGGCGATGCCTTCCACGGTGCACAATTGGTCGCCGGCTCGATGCGGCACCCAGGTCGCAGGATCGACCGGACTGAGATGGCGCGCAGCAATGGTGCCGTCGCGCAGGTGTGCGATGCCCATCCGCACGTGTCGCAAGGTCGCGCTACTCAGTTTGCCGAGAGCAAAGCGACCCAGCCTGAGCAGGGCAATAACGCTCTCCAGAGGATTGAGCTCCCGCAGCGTAGAAACAAGCAGCGTTCGTGTCAGGGTGGAGAGCCTTGGCAGCGCAAGGCGCAGACCGATTCTGCCAGCGCCGCTCAACAGACGGGTACAGCCCGCAATGTACTTGCCGACGGGCAAACCGAAAGACACCACATCGGTAAACAGGCCCAGGCCGCCAGACTCGATGCGTCGAGGATCACCCGATGTCAGGTCGTCGATGGAACCCCAGAACGGCACGAACATTTTTCCCCAGAAGGTCATGTCCTCGATAAAGTCCCGACCGATGTCCATGCTGCGCGTCGCTTTACGGGTCTGTTCCAGTAACGCTGACTCATCCTTGAAGAACAGTTCTCTGGCGATCATCGCGGCCAGTTTTTCAGCTCGCACCGACGTCAGGTTGTTCGCGGCAAAGGGCAGCGTCCGCGCCGCAACGTCCGGGGTTCGCTGTTCGATTGCAACAGCCTCGAACGTCTCGCCGAACTGTTCCACGATCAATACCGCTTGCTGGTTTTCCCTGGGTTTCGAGCCATCGCGGTAGGCTTCCCAGTCGAAGGGCAATTCAGTGCCTTTTCTGAAGGCGCCTCGGCTGGTCCGGCTGCTTGACCCGACCTTCTCGACGACAATCTCACCGCCCACTTGCAGCGACTTCATCTCTTTGCGCAGGCGCACAACGCCTGCGAACGGGAAAACTTCAATGTAACGTGGGTCGGTCGGGTAGGCAGGGTTGAGCGTGCGCAAAATAAACCCCGAGCGCGCACGAACGGCGTCGGTGTTCGTCCGGTTCTCATGCTCCACCTGGGTGTCATGCAATGGCAGCCTTAACGAGTAAACGACCACTTCGTCGCGCTCAATATCGGTGCCGCACGCCGGCAGGTACTGGCTCAGCAATGTTCTGATGAGCGTCGCGTAGGCGGCTCGCGGAGTATCCAGCCAGTTGCGGAAGGCCTCGTCGAATGCCGCGTCGGTGTCGTAACGAAAGCGGCTCGGGGGTCTGGACGCGAGGTTTTGCATTGCACTGACCATGTCGCGTTCGTGCTGCTCGAGTGTCTGCACTGCCAGCTCGACTTCACTCAGCGAGTACGGCGCATGACGAATTCCCAGCAGTCCCGTTTCCACTGCCCAATCCAGCGCAGAACGCGCTTTGGCTGCCGTTACCAGCCGCTGCTGCTCAACATCATCGGCATGCGCCTGATAATGCTCGGCTGGCAGGTTGAGCAGTTGTTCGAACGTCATATGCCGGGATGACCCGGGGGCAATGGTTTCGGCCAGAATAAAGCCGCTTTTGAAATTGGCCCAGGTGCTGGAAGTGCCGTAAGGAAGCTCCTCGGGAATGTCCTCGACCCAGGCTTCGCTGGCGATATTGCTTCTGAAAATCGCGACTGCCAGTAAGGCGGTGGTTTGATTGACGCCAAGCGTTCGTTGGAAATGCTCGACCAGCGATTGCCGTATGCAAGCGTAGCGGCTGCCGGTTTCGATAAGGATCTGCAACTCGTTTCGATGATTACTGTTGGCGTCGGGTTTTACCGTTAACCAGAGCGCTCGCCACAACAGTTTTTTCAACACGCCAGGGGGGCACTGCTGGTTGTCGCCTGCACCGTACCAGTCCAGTTCGTTGGCAATGCGTTGAGCCAGTTGCAGGTTCTTTGCAGAACCCAGAGCGGTTTCCAGGAGAGCGACGGGGGTGGTGTTAGCCAACTTCTCCAATTTGTCATTGAGTTTTTCCGGCAGCAGGTTTGCCAACAGCGAACGGGATGTTTGCACTTCAATCTGGCGAACAATGCGCAAGATCGCTTGATCGCCCGCAGCGCCCAACAGGTGCTCAATGTCACTGACGTGCCCGTCATGTCCAAGCAGCCACAGTGCGCGATGGTCAACCAGATTGTGCAGAAGGCGCTGCCAGTCGGCGCTGGTCGCGGGCCGCTGCGGTTGCAGCGAGTAGTAGGCAAGCACCAGATCGAGCCGGACCGAGCCGTCACTTTTGACGCCGTTGCCGACTTTACGGTGAATATCCAGCAAGACATCGACGTCGATAGACCAGTAGACCGGGACCTGTCTGAGAATCACTGAGTGACCGGCTATGCTGAAAACTTCCGGGGGGGAGGGCGCTGGCGTCTTGGCGGAGCTCAAGTGGAACGATACGAGGTCGTATAGGAAGTCATTGCCTAGAGGCGATTTATCGACGCCGACCGGCGTTGAAATATGCCTGATAAAGTCTTCATCCTTTTCCAGCTTGTTCAAAACCCGAAATGCTTCCCGGCATTCGCGCCCCAGCGCAGAACTGGCAGGAGGGTGATAGTAAAGGTCGCGTGGGTCACTGTTGAAATGCTCACCAACGAGGGTGTGCAGGTAGCTGATCAGGTGGTTGAGATCCTGCAGTCTGCGCGGCGGCGTTCGGCTATAGAACCCTGATAACGATGTATTCATTGAGCGCCTTTGAAATAAGTGCAATGGAACTTGCAAGTAAACGAAGGCGGTGAATATATCGGCCGAAAAAATCCCCGAGGCATACATATATATGCCTTGTGCCTGTTTCAGTATCCATTTGTTTACGTGGCCGCCCGCGCGCGCAAGCGGGCCTGACGATGCCACGAGGCGCTGGGCGGAACGACGAATCCGGCGTTTTCCGACAAAAATACTAGGACTTTGTCAGCCGCGTCATTTGGCGTAAACTGCGCCCAAGCCTGCGAGGAGTTTTTATGACCGCTATTACCATTACCGACGCCGCCCATGATTATCTGGCCGATCTGCTCTCCAAGCAGAACACCCCGGGCATCGGCATCCGCGTTTTCATCACCCAGCCTGGCACTCAGTACGCCGAAACCTGCATTGCCTACTGCAAGCCGGGCGAAGAGAAGCCTGAAGATACGGCGCTGGGGCTGAAAAGCTTCACCGCGTACATCGATTCCTTCAGCGAAGCGTTTCTTGACGACGCGGTCGTCGATTACGCGACCGACCGCATGGGCGGCCAGCTGACCATCAAGGCGCCGAACGCCAAAGTACCGATGGTCAACGCCGACAGCCCGGTCAACGAGCGCATCAACTATTACCTGCAAACCGAGATCAACCCGGGGCTGGCCAGCCACGGCGGTCAGGTCAGCCTGATCGATGTGGTCGAGGACGGCATCGCCGTGTTGCAGTTCGGTGGCGGCTGCCAGGGCTGCGGCCAGGCTGACGTGACCCTGAAGGAAGGCATCGAGCGCACTTTGCTCGAGCGCATCCCGGAACTCAAAGGTGTACGTGACGTGACCGACCATACGCAGAAAGAAAACGCCTACTACTAAGGCGTTCGCTGTGTACTGAAACGGCACTGTGGCGAGGGAGCTTGCTCCCGCTTGACTGCGTAGCAGTCACAACTCAGGCGACGCATTTACCCGTGATGAGTGGGTTGTCTGAGGTTGGGGTCGCTCCGCGATCCAGCGGGAGCAAGCGCCCTCGCCACACTTGTTTTCAGGGTCTGTACAGATGCGCATGCCCGGCGCGATACAACGAAGACTCGCTGAACACCTCACTGCCCAACACTCGCCCGACCAGAATCAGCGCCGTACGCCGAAACCCCTTGGCCTCGACCTTCCCGGCAATGTCCGCCAGCGTGCCAACCACCCAGTCCTGATCCGGCCACGTCGCCCGATGAATCACTGCAATCGGACAATCCGCGCCGTAATGCGGCCGCAGTTCGACCAGTATCTTCTCCAGATGATTGACCCCCAGATGAATCGCCATGGTCGCACCATGCTGCGCCAGGCTCGCCAGTTCTTCGCCGGCCGGCATCGCCGTCTTGTCGGCATAGCGAGTGAGGATCACGCTTTGCGAGATGTCCGGCAGGGTCAGCTCGGCGCCCAGCAGCGCTGCGCAGGCCGCTGTGGCCGTCACGCCGGGAATGATCTCGAAAGGAATGCCCAGCTCACGCAAATAGCGAATCTGCTCGCCAATCGCCCCATACAGACTCGGATCTCCCGAATGCACACGCGCGACATCCTGACCTTTGGCATGGGCGGCCCTGATCAAATCAATGATCTGTTCCAGATGCAGTTCTGCGCTGTTGACCACGGTTTCGGCCTGGTGACCTTCCAGCACTGCCGTCGGCACCAGAGAACCGGCGTAGATGATCACCGGGCAATTGCGAATCAGGCGTTGGCCTTTGACGGTGATGAGTTCCGGGTCGCCGGGGCCGGCGCCGATGAAGTAGACGGTCATCGTTGAATCCTTGATGAGAAGCGCAGCCGCACTTCAAATGAAGTGTGCTCATGATCGATGGCGGGAATTATCCGGATTTTACCCCGCACCGGCCAATGCCAGCGTGGCCTGGGCATATTTCTGCCGGGAGATCAGCAGTTTTGCCGGCGCCTGAATCAGCTGCTCGGCCAGGGCCAGCGCAGCGCTTTCGGCGACGCCGTAGCAACCGGTGCGCTCGAAAGCGATCTGCGAATGATGGCTGAGACGCGGCTGGTAAAGGGCCAGTTCGGCACTGCTGAAGTACTGCAGCGGCAGATTCAACTGGGTGGCCAGCTCCAGCAGACCCGGTTCGTCGCGCTTCAGATCGATACTGGCCAACGCCCTGATGGCTCGCAGTTCAATGCGATGCGCCTGCAACGCCTGATCGAGCAGCGCGCGCAGCGTACTGGCCGGGCAGCCGCGCTGGCAGCCAAAACCGACAACCAGCGGCTGCGCGGCGCGGTCATCGGTCATGCCTGATAATGGCCTGCGCTTTTGCGGCGGAACAACCACGCACTGATCAGGCCCAGGGCCAGCCAGAACGCTATGTTGGTCAGCTGCGAAGCGATTTTGAACTGGGTTTCCAGTGCTTCGGGCGCGAGCATGGCATGCACTTGCGGTTGCGGTGCGCCGATCACATGGGGCACGGCAAGAATCGCCACACCGAGGATCTTCATCAGCCAATGGCGGCTGAAGGCGAGCAGAGCCAGACCGACCGCGGTCGAAGCGGCAGTGCCGATCCACCAGATCTGCCGCGAAGCCAGATCGGCAGCTGCGGTACCCGGCAACTCCGGTGGCAGGCCCAGGGTCGGTGCGAGTACGAACGTGGCGTAACCGGCCAGACCCCAGAGCAGACCTTGCGAAGTCCTGGTCGGCGCGCGCAGGGTGTACAGGCCGGCGAGCATCAGGGCGAAACCCACCGCCACCACCAGATTACCGCCAGTGGTCGAGACCACGCGTTGCCAGCCGTTTTCCGGTTCCCAGGCTTCGGCATCATGGCTGTGGGCAGCGGTGCCGGCGGCGTGCTCGTGGACTTCGGCGACCGGTTCGGATTTCTCGAAGGTTTCGGCCTGAAGAATCAATGGCGATACCCAGAAACTCTGCAGCAGGGTCAGCAGCAGGGCGGCCAGCAAGCCGGTGAAGCCTGCGGTTTGCGCGATACGCTTGATCATCTCGGCAGGCCTCAGTGGCACGGGAACGCGGCGCTGTGGCGGGTATCGTGAGCGGCGTTGTGCACCGCTTCGATGTGCGAGAAACCGGCGAACCAGACCAGGCTGGCACCGAGGATCGAGGCGAAGAGGGCGGCAGCCACGCGTTGGCCCAAAGTGGCTGTACTGGAGATGTGGTCAGTTTGGCTGGCGGTATTGCTGATGATCGACATAGCGCTTCCCTCTGAAATGTCAGCGGGTGAATCGAGCGCATGAAAATCCCTGCGAGCCGGGCACGCGGGGATTTCGAACAGCGCCCGCCCACCGCGGGTTTGTTTGTGGTCAGCGGCACTGGTGCGCGCTGGGTGTTGCGGGCCGGTCTCCGGGCTCACGAGGGGTTGGCACCAGGCCGACCTGCAAGCATCACCTTCCCATGCCGGGGCACAGTGGATCTGACGCTTCGCTCGCTTACCGTTGCGGGGGCAGCACCGGACTGACATGGGCTTTGAGTAAAGCACATGATTCACCGGTTTCCCGTTTCACCCTGTGAAGGGCACCCGTAACAAGGTGTGTAGGAGAGCATGGGCGGCGATGGCCGTCAATCGACCGCTAGCGCATTGCGAGCAGCACGTATAACGCCAAAGCGATCAGAAACGCATAGTAGGACTTGATTCGCGTCAGGCTCAGCAACCAGGCCAGCGCCACTGGCGCCACCCACGGCATGTTCTCCGCGTGCTGTCTGACCAGGGGATAAAGCGATCCGGCCAGCAGACTCACCAGCATCGCCACCGAAGTGTATTTGCCCAATCGATCGATAAAGGTGCGGGCGCCGCCCGACAGTCGTTCGACATTGACTGCCAGGGGCAGCAAGCGGCAGATCGCCGACACCAGTGCGCAGATCGCCACGTACAGCCAGAACGTACTAGGGTCGGTCATAGGCATAACTCGTCAGGACCGTCACCGCGAGCACCAGCAACAGGCTGATCTCGCCCAGCCACAACAGGCTCGCGGCGCTGGCCAGGCCGGCAATCCATTGCCCGTGGAAGCTCTGACGGTCGCGGGCCATCTTGCCCAGCGAGGCACTGAGGAAGATCGCGATCACCACGCTGGCGTGATCCATCAAGGCATTGTCGGCCAGGCTGGCGAAGCAATAGCCGGCCACGGTGCCAAGCAGAGCGGCGGCATACAGTAAAAAACACACGGTGTTGGCGTAGCGGCGGCTGAGCGGTTGCTGCTCCTTGCGAATCGACATCAGCGTAAAGGCTGCATTGGCCATCACCGCCAGCGCCGGGATGAACGCTTTGACCGGGCCATCAAGGCTGGATTTCAAGCTCAAGGTGAATACCAGAAAACGCAAATTGATACTCAGTGCCGAGACCAGCACGCCAAAGGCATTGAGCAGATGCGCGGGCGTCTCCAGCAGCGTCAGTTGCAATGGCGAGGCCATCACCGTGCCGCTGAACACCACCATGGCCGGCAACTCCAGGCCATGACGACGCCCGAGCATGCCGATCAGGGTGAAGGTCAGCAAGAGCGAGAACACGAAAGGCAGCGCGTCGCGGATGCCGGTCGCTATCTCGCTGTGTACCGCAGGTTTCGCCAGACTCGATTCAGCCGGCATGGGTGTTCTGTCGCGCGTCGGCAAGTAGGGTCTCTACGCCCTGTTTGTAGGCCAGGGCCTTCTCCAGGTAATACTCGGTGGAAAAGCGCGGGATGAATTCCTCCACCACCGCTACGCCCCGATAACCATTGACCGCGAAACGATTGAGCACGTCGCTCAGACGCAGATCGCCTTCGCCGATCGGCAGGTGCTGATGATGCGTGCCATTGAGGTCAGCGATGTGCAGGTGGCGGGTAACCGGCGCCAGTGCGGCGATGGCTGCGAACAAATCGTCGCCGTAGGGCATCAGCGAACAGAGGTGCGTTACGTCGATGGTCACGAAGCAACCCGTCTCGCGATGGAACCGCAGGTGTTCCTCGACCGTGAATACCGGGAACTTCGGACGCTGGCCACCCATGTTTTCCAGGCACAGAGCGATGCCGGTGGTATTGCAACGGGCCTTGATCTGATTGATCGCGGCGATCAGGTTGTCCAGCAGTTCACCATTGTCCAGTTGGTCCTTGTAGCCAGGATGGAACGTCACGCTGGTGGCACCGGCGGTACGGGAGAACTCCACGGCTGCGCTGAGACAGTCC
This sequence comes from Pseudomonas sp. NDM, assembly GCF_003105095.1. Taxonomy (NCBI): domain Bacteria; kingdom Pseudomonadati; phylum Pseudomonadota; class Gammaproteobacteria; order Pseudomonadales; family Pseudomonadaceae; genus Pseudomonas; species Pseudomonas sp. NDM. The sequence continues at coordinate 42,594 of NZ_QETJ01000012.1, forward strand.
ACGGCTTGTGCACGCTCGGCGTGATCCGCAGAACACAGGTTGTACTGACGCCCCCACCACCCGGCATGCACCGTGAGCGTGATGCCGTGTCGATGGGTAAAGTCGCGGATCTGGCCTGCCAGCTCGGTACGTTGACCGGTGTCCAGAGACCAGAATACCTGTTCGGCATCCTCGCCGATTTCGAACTCCACCGCCTTGAAGTACCGGGCCAGATCGGTGATCGAACCAAGAATGTCGGCCGGGTTGTCGTATACGTTGGTGGAAAACGAGATCAGCGGAAAGTCGCGGCTGATCGGTCCATCGATGTAGTACAGCGTCTGGTCTTGGGTCATTGCACCTGTCCTTGGGTAGTGAAGGGAGGATTGGAAATCGCGGCATTGAAAAGCGCCGGGTCATCCGCGTCACTGCAGGCCAGCAACACGTAACCGTGGCGATCGGCGGAGCGGCGGATCGGACGGCCGAACCTGTCCTGATTGAGACTCGCGCGCAGTGCGAACGGCTGTTGCAGGAGACGGGCCTTGAGTGGCTGCGGATCGGTTGCAGGGTCTGCTTCGATGTAGCGGATGGCCATTTTCACGAACTGTTTTGCAGGCGCCGGCAGCGCAATGCCGGTCATGCCGGCGATGGTGCTGGCGGCGAGGTGCACGCCTGTGGTTTTCCAGACCATTTCCCAGATCTGGTCACCGCCGAAGCGGGTCTGGGTTTCGATGAAATGCAGGTGTGAACCGTCGAGTTTGATCTCGGTATGCGCCGGCCCCCAACGATTGCCCATGCGTTCGAGCAGCCACAGCACTGCGTCTTCGATCCGGGCGCGACTGGCGCTGTCGAGTGCGGCGGGAAAATCATGCCCGGTTTCGACGTAACCCGGCGCGCCACTGGTGTGTTTGCGGGTGATGCCGAGAATCTGATGGCGTCCGTCCAGGCTCAGGGACTCGACGCTGTATTCGTCACCCCGGGCGAACGCTTCGATCAGATTACGACCTGCGAGCGCCAGACCTTCGGCATCTTCCGCCGTGTCGATGGCGTAGACGCCCAGGCTGCCTGAGCCATCGACGGGTTTGACAATGGCCGGGCCGTGGCGAAGCACGAAGGCGCGAACGTCCTCGACACTGTTGACCGCGCCAGCCGGCAACTCGTAGCGGCTGCCCTGGAGCAACTGGCGGAAGCGCAACTTGTCGCGGCTGACTTCGACGCTGCGCAGGCTGTTGTGGCTGATACCCAGTTGTTCACCCAGCTGCGAGGCGGGCAACAGACCCAGTTCCGAGAACGATACAACGGCGTCGAAGGGGCGTTGCTGGTGCAGCCGCTCGATCGTTTCGCGGTAGGCCGACAGGTCGGCGATATCCGCCGTCAGCACCAGCGTTGCCTGCTGACGCTGGTAATCCGTCACATCGGCTGGCTGTTGCACAAGGGTAAAGCGCAGCTGTCGCGCCGTGTCCCAATCCAGTCCCGAATCGCGCCCGCCGATCACCAGAACATGTCTGGTATCCGCTGCCGTGGCGTTTTCGCCATACACATCGATGTCCGCGACCGCCAGCAGTGACTGGCGCAGGCTTGCGGTGTCGGGCTGCCTGAATTCGAGGTAGAGATAGTTTTGAAACCCGTTGCTGACCGGGCCGATGGCCTCTCCCGGATTCACGTAGGCGTACCAGCGCTGAAAACCCGGCACAGCGCTAATGCGTTCGGCGTGGTGCAGGCCGTCAAAGAGACGGTCGGAACGGGAAAAGGGTGTGGCGATGCCGAACGGTGTTGGCGTCTGACTGGCCGAAGGCAGCGGTTGTGCGCTGAGCGCCCGGTGGTAGCAGACATCCAGTGCCAGGTCCCAGGCTTGACGGATGACGTGAATCCGGCTGCCGCCCGGGCGTGCGCCGACTTCGAGGATTCGCGGGCCGTCGGCAGTGAGAATGAATTCGACATGGGCAAAGGTGCCCTTGAGCTCAAGGGCTTTGACCGCATCGTGGGCCAGGCGCTGGCAGCGCTCGTGCAGATGCGCATCGGCTTCCAGAGTCGAAGGCGTGTAACGGGCGAAGTGGTGGAAATCACCGCGACCGATATCGATACCGGCGATGACATCGACAATGGCAAAGCTGTGGATCGTGCCGTCCGGTTCAATCGCGCAGTCAATGGAGTGGTTGGACCCCTGAAGGAATTCCTCCAGCAGCAATTGATCGCTCTCGCGGGTTTTGCCGGCGACATACCGCTGCAGCATTGGCCATTCATGGGTCGCGTAATCGAGCAGCTCCTGCCGGTCATGGATGCAGCGCACGAACAGACTGCTGTAAAGGCTGGCCGGTTTGAGAATGAACGGGTAAGGCAGTTCAGCAGGGCGTGCCAGCAGATCGTCGATGCGCACTTCACGTGACACTACGTGCAGATCAGGGTTTTCCGATCGCAGGAAACGTTGCCGCTGCAGCACCTTGTCGAGGGTGTTCTCGACGTTGCGGTGCAGATGAGCCAGTGCCGGAATTGCCGCGCACAGCTGCGCCGAGATGGCGACGTAGCTCTCACGGAAGTTCAGCACGCTGGTGAAGCGGTGCTGGTTGAGCAACTGTTGCGTCAGTTCGATCAGTTCGGCCGTCAGTCCCTTGGAAAAGTCGTACAGCGCGACCGGCGAAATCCGCTTCGCGTCGGCGATCTTGCTGGTTTTGCGGCTGTCGGCAATCAGCAGGGGCGTGATGCCCTCGGCCAGCAGGCCCTCGTATTCGCCATCGCGGACGTTGCCAAGAATCAGGCAGGCTGGCGCGCTCATTGGCATGTCTCCTGATCGAAGCTGTAGTGAACCTGGTTCAGGCGCTGGCAAATATGCGCCAAACGGATCCGGTCGACGCCGTTTGCACCGCCATTGAGGACGTTACGGATAATCTGCGCCAACGCCTCGAGATCCTCTGGGGTGATGCCCAGGCGGGTGATTTCCTGAAGTCCGAAGCGCAGGCAATCCCGACCGTTCACTTGTTTGTTGTTGACCCGGATGCCCAGCTCGTTGAGCTGCTGCGCCGCGCGCCTCGCCTGTTCGCCTTCCAGCAGCAGCAAGTGCGTGTCGGTGGGGTGCAGTTTCCAGCCTGGAATACCGACCAGCGCGTCGTGCAATTGCTGGCTATTGGCGCACATGCGCCGAGCGTAGGCCTGGCCGAAACACTCGGTTTCCATGAGGGTGACGAACAGTTGCAGCAAACCGGGCAGATTGGGCGACGACACCAGGCCGCCGCTGAGCGTCTGCTCGATCGACCGGGCCAGGTCGGCGCGGCGCGTGACAATCAGCGCCCGGTGCGGACCGGCCATGGACTTGTGAGTGTTGCCTTGCAGGATGTCGGCACCGTCGTCGAGCGGATTCGGGAATGCCTGACCTGCGATCAGTCCCAAGGTATGCGAGGCGTCATAGAGAATCAGGGTTCGCTCGAGTCCGCAGCGGTCGAGCAATGCGCGCAACGGTCTGATGGCGATGGCGCGGATGGTCAGGCCATGATCGATCAGCACCGCCGAGGGAGGCGCAGCGAGTGACTGAACGACCTGCTGGAAATGCTCGAGATCGATTTGTCCGTCTGTTGTCAGCCTGCAATAAACGCTGTGTCTGCCGATTCGTCGTACCAGTGGTCCAGTGGCAAAATGGCCGCCGCTCTCGGGCGCCAGCGACACAATGGTATTCCCCGGTTCGGTCAGGGCGGCCAATACGCTCAGGGTGCAATGGACGCCGGAGAGTACGCGATATTCAACAAATGGCGCGTTGAACATCGCCTGCACAGCTTGCGTCGCCAACGCCTTCAATGTCTCGACTTCAGGAAAGTGTTCGATCTGCATACCGTTGAATTCGGCGGCGTAGCGCTGCCCGTCAATGGCCTTGGCGTTGAACAGATAGCGCTCGTAGTGCCGGTTTTGCCCGAGCGTCCGCGCAGTGTCTGACAGGATGTTTTCATTGGCGGTCAACGACAGTGTGGAAGTTCGCCGCGAACAGGCTTGCTGGAACTGCTTCAGAATAAAATCATGGGTGCCAGGCAGGGCGATGGGAAGTGCATGATTTGAATGATTCATTAGAAGTCCGCCAGGTCGAAGTCAATGATCAACATGTCGCGGCTGCCGCGATCGGAATTAATGCCTGATGTTTGCAAGGGAGAAACTTCGTGCATAAGTATCCGGTCATTCAACACGATAGTTTCCAGATAATCCGTAAGCGTGGCGTTGAACACACAGCCGCTATCGTCATGGAATATCCGGCTCTCGCCGCCAATGACATGCTGGCGATTGATCAGGTGTTGAAAAACAAAATCATGCCCGTCACGATGCCGGCCCTCGGGCGTGGCGTGCCCGCTATGGCCTGGATCGCAGAGGATGCGGAACTGATGGCAGGTCACTAGCCAGTCACGCCGGCCGACCGTCAACTCCATCAGCGCCAGGTCGGCGGCCAGCAACGAGCGCAATACTGCGGACTCGATAAACGTCGCTTCGCTGCGCTGATAAGTACGCTGGACGCCGCCCAGCAGCGGATTGTGCGCTTCGGTCTGAAAAAAGTGGCAGTCGGGCAACGGCGTCCACTGGCCTTCGCGGTGGCGATATTCGAACTTACAGATGCGCCGCTCGCGGGTACCGTTCTCCGCGCTCAAGTACGCATCGGCGCACAAACGCTCCCAGGTCGCATTGAAGTCGCGGAACGCGTCCTGACCGAGCGATGCAAGTTCTGCCAATGGATAATCGTAACTGTGCGCGTAGTGGCAATTACCCAGTAATTCGGAAAGTTGTTTTAATACGGCTTGGTCTGATTGCCGTAATGCATTGCCAGCGCTCACGGTGCTGACTCGCTTACAGTCTGGTTATGAAAAAACAGGATTGAACGCTGACGAAAATCAGGCATGCAGAAAATCCTTTTAGGTGTGATTCATAGTCCGTATGAATATTTATAGTTCATATCCTGTTTCAAATTATCAAATTGGTTTTTGTAAAGAAATGTAATGCGGTTGTTTAATGGCTCTAATTCACGCTCTAGCGCGAGTTGGGTTTTAATGCGTGCATCCATATATGTAGGAAATAACTTACAGGCAAATTTTTAAATGAGAACTGATCGCGGCTTATATATGAAAGATTCATGTTCATATAGCGGCGACGTTGCAGCTGTTGACCCGCCTCCCGGGCATGCGTAGCCTTGCGCTTTCGAGGTTCTTCGGCACTTGCCGAAGCTAAGAAGGGAACGCGGTCGAAGCCGCGGCTGCCCCCGCAACTGTGAACGGTGATGTTCGTTGCCACGCCACTGCAGGCTCAAGCCAGCGGGAAGGCGCAACGAATGCCAGGCCCGGCGCCTGAAAACCGTCAGCCAGGAGACCTGCCTCGTCACAGATTCTCACTACAACCGGGCGGGGTGATCCGGTGGCGAATGCTTCCGACGCGCACGCGCGCTGCCGGTTCTCGTCCCGTATGCCCGCCGCTTGCCAAAGGGCATACCGATGAAAACACTGGCCAAACTTCCCGTCACCATCGTCACCGGTTTCCTCGGTTCGGGCAAAACCACGCTGCTGCGCCATATGCTCGACAACGCTCAGGGCCGGCGCATCGCGGTGATCGTCAATGAGTTTGGCGAGCTGGGCATCGACGGGGAAATCCTCAAGCAATGCACCATCGGCTGCACCGAAGAAGAGGCCAGCGGCCGGGTGTACGAATTGGCCAATGGCTGCCTGTGCTGCACGGTGCAGGAAGAGTTCTTCCCGGTAATGCGTGAACTGGTTGCCCGCCGGGGTGACCTCGATCACATCCTTATCGAAACCTCCGGCCTGGCCCTGCCCAAGCCGTTGGTGCAAGCCTTCCAGTGGCCGGAAATCCGCAGCGCCTGCACCGTCGACGCGGTGATCACCGTGGTCGACAGCCCGGCCGTGGCCGCTGGCACCTTTGCCGCGTTCCCGGATCAGGTCGACGCCCAGCGCAAGCTCGATCCGAATCTCGACCATGAATCGCCGCTGCACGAGCTGTTCGCCGATCAACTGGCCAGCGCCGATCTGGTCATCCTCAACAAGGCCGATCAGACCAGCCCGGAAGATCTGGCTCGGGTCCGCGCTGAAGTCGCCGAAGAACTGCCGCCAGCAGTAAAAATCATCGAAGCCAGCAACGGTCGCCTGCCACTCGACGTGCTGATCGGCCTCGGTGCCGGTTCCGAGGAGCACATCGACAGCCGCCACAGCCACCACGATCACCACCACGACGGTGATGACGACGACCACGATCACGACGCCTTCGATTCGATCTCCATCGAACTGCCGCAAGCTGATGAGAGCCTGCTGCTCGATGCGTTGACGCAACTGGTGGTGCAACACGGCATCCTGCGCGTGAAAGGTTTCGCGGCAATTCCGAACAAGCCGATGCGCCTGTTGATCCAGGGCGTAGGCACGCGTTTCGACAAGCATTTCGACCGCCAGTGGGGCGCCGAAGAAGCCCGCGTCACGCGTCTGGTGCTGATCGGTCAGGAACTCGATGCTGCGCAGCTCGAAGCGCAATTGCGCGCTGCGCTCAGCGTTTAACTCATGCACCTGCTCAGGACCCAGCCCGGCGGATTCGTCTCGGATGACAACATTGCCGACCTCGGACAAACCCCGGCCGAGCTGGTAATCCTGTGCAGCGGCGATTCCAGCCTGGCGCTGCTCGCCGAAGCTGCGCAGCAATTGCCGGAGGATTATCCGAGCCTGCGTCTGGCCAACCCGATGCAGGTGCAGAATCACGCGTCGGTCGATCTGTACGTGGACCAAGTGCTGCGCCACGCCAAGGTCATTCTGATCTCGCTGCACGGCGGCATCGCCTATTGGCGCTATGGTGTCGAGCGGCTGATCGAACTGTCCGAACGCGGCGTGCAACTGATTCTGGTGCCCGGCGACGACCGCCCGGACCCCGAGCTCAGCGACTTGAGCACGGTCAGCGCCGAAGCACGGGATCGCCTCTGGCAATTCCTGCGTCAGGGCGGCATGGGCAATGCGCTGGATTTCTTCCGGTGCCTGGGCAACCAATGGTTCGCCCGCGATTACCCGTGGAGCGAACCGCAGACCCTGCCGCGTACGGCGATTTATCACCCACAGAAAAACAGCGCTGCCCTGAGCGACTGGCAAGCCGAGTGGCTGCCTGCTCAACCAGTGGCGGCGCTGTTGTTTTATCGCTCGCACTTGCAAGCGGCGAACACCGCGTTCATCGATGTGTTCTGCCACCGTTTACAGGCGGCCGGGCTCAATCCGCTGCCGATTGCGGTGGCCAGTCTGAAAGAACCGGGCTGCCTGTCGGTGGTCGAGGATTGGCTGGATGAGGTCGAGGCCGGGGTGATTCTCAACACCACCGGTTTTGCCCAATCGAGCCCCGAGGCGCCGCATCTGCGCCCGTTTCGCCGCAACATTCCGGTGATCCAGGCGATCTGCGCCCAGGACAACGAGCCCGGCTGGCGCGACAGCGAACAGGGCCTCGGGCCGCGGGATCTGGCGATGCACATTGCCTTGCCGGAGCTCGACGGGCGCATCATCAGTCGGCCGATCAGCTTCAAGGATCTGGCCTGGCGCAGCGAGCGCAGTCAGTCCGATGTGGTCTGCTACCGCGCCCAGCCCGAGCGCATGGATTTCGTCGCCGAACTGGCGCGGCGCTGGATCGATCTGGCGCGCGTGCCCAACGGCGAGAAACGCATCGCGCTGATCCTCGCCAACTACCCGACCCGCGACGGCCGCATCGGCAACGGTGTCGGCCTCGATACGCCGGCAGCGGCGCTGAACATCCTGCGCGCACTGCGCGAACACGGTTATCCGGTCACTGCCGAGTTGCCCGACAGCGGCACCGAGCTGATTCAGCAACTGCTCGGCGGGGTCAGCAATGACCTCGACAGCCTTGACGTGCGCCCATGCCAGCAAAGCCTGGCGATGGACGATTACCTGGCGATGTTCAACGCGCTGCCGGAAGCGAATCGCGCTGCGGTGCTCGAGCGGTGGGGATCGCCACACAACGATCCGATGTGCCGCGACGGGCGCCTGATGATCGCCGGCCTGCGGTTCGCTCTGACCTTCGTCGGCATTCAACCGGCGCGCGGGTATCAGGTCGATCCGAGCGCGGTGTATCACGACCCGGACCTGGTGCCGCCGCACGGCTATCTGGCGTTCTATTTCTGGTTGCGCAACACCTACGGCGCTCACGGCGTAATCCATGTCGGCAAGCACGGCAACCTTGAATGGCTGCCGGGCAAAGGCGTCGGTCTATCAGAGAATTGCTGGCCGGACGCACTGCTCGGGCCGTTGCCGAATATCTATCCGTTTATCGTCAACGACCCGGGCGAGGGCGCCCAGGCCAAACGGCGCACGCAAGCGGTGATCATCGACCATTTGATGCCGCCGCTGACCCGCGCCGAAACCTATGGGCCGCTGCGCAATCTGGAGTTGCTCGCCGACGAATATTACGAGGCGCAACTGCTCGATCCGCGCCGCGCCCGTGAGCTTCAGCGCGACATTCTGCAACTGGTGCGTGACACGCAAATCGACCGGGAATTGCAGCTGGATGTTGCGCTCGACAGCGATGCCGATGCGGCGATCTGGCTGCCACGTCTGGACACTTATCTGTGCGATTTGAAGGAATCGCAGATTCGCGATGGCTTGCACATCTTCGGTGAGTCGCCGAGCGGGCGCTTGCGCATTGACACGTTACTGGCGTTGCTGCGGATTCCGCGCGGTGACGGCAAGGGCGCGCAGTCGAGCCTGTTGCGGGCCTTGGCCAAGGCGTTTGAATTGGCCTTCGATCCGCTGGATTGCACATTGGCCGATCCGTGGAACGGCCCGCGACCGAGCGAGTTGCAGGCCGTCAGCGATGAACTGTGGCGCACCGCAGGCGACACCCGCGAACGCCTCGAACTGTTTGCCACCGACCTGATCTCCCAGACACTGCAATCCCCCTGTAGGAGTGAGCCTGCTCGCGATGGCGGCGGATCAGGCAATTCAGTGTTGAATGACACACCGCTATCGCGAGCAGGCTCGCTCCTACAGGGATCGGGGTGGTCTGATGTAAATGTAATCATCCAGTCCCTGCGCGAAGTCGTCGCCCCGCGCCTCGACGCTTGCGGCCCGGCGGAAATGCGCGGTCTGCTCGACGCCCTCAGCGGTCGTTTCGTCCCGGCCGGCCCCAGCGGCGCACCCAGCCGTGGCCGCCTCGACGTGCTGCCCACCGGGCGCAACTTCTACTCGGTGGACGTGCGAAATCTGCCGACGACCACCGCGTGGCGCATCGGCTTCCAGTCCGCCACGCTGATTCTCGAACGGCATCTGCAGGATCACGGCGATCATTTGCGCCAGCTCGGCCTGTCCGTCTGGGGCACCGCGACCATGCGCACCGGCGGCGATGACATTGCTCAGGCCATGGCGCTGATGGGCGTGCGTCCGGTCTGGGCCACGGGCAGCCAGCGCGTGGATGATTTCGAGATTCTGCCGCTGAGTCTGCTTGATCGTCCGCGAGTCGACGTGACGCTGCGGGTCTCGGGCTTTTTCCGTGATGCGTTCGCCAATCTGATCCGCCTGTTCGACGCCGCCGTGCAAGCGGTGGCCGCGCTAGACGAACCGGACGACTTGAATCCACTGGCCGCCAAAGTGCGTGCCGAGCGCCAGGTTCTGTTGGAATCGGGCGTCGATGAAGATACCGCGCGGCGTCAGGCCGGCTGGCGGATCTTCGGCGCCAAGCCGGGGGCTTATGGCGCCGGTGTGCAAGGCGCGATCGACGGGCGTCTGTGGCAGACCCGCGAAGACCTCGCCGAGGTTTACCTGAACTGGGGCGCCTATGCTTACGGCAGCGCTGACGAGGGTACGGCGGCACGTGAGCAATTCAGCCAGCGCCTCAGCCAGGTGCAGGCAGTCCTGCAAAACCAGGACAACCGCGAGCATGACCTGCTCGATTCCAACGATTATTACCAGTTTCAGGGCGGCATGCTCGCTGCGGTGGAAAGCCTGCGCGGCGAGGCGGCGGCCAGCTATCACGGCGATCACAGTCAGCCGGATCTGCCGAAGATCCGTACCTTGAAGGAAGAGCTGAACCGCGTAGTGCGCTCGCGGGCAGCGAATCCGAAGTGGATCGACGGGGTCAAGCGTCACGGCTACAAAGGCGCGTTCGAACTCGCTGCGACCGTTGATAATCTGTTCGCCTTCGATGCGACCACGCAGTTGATCGATGATCATCAATACGCGTTGCTGGCGGATGCGTATTTGCTCGATCCGGCGACGCGGGATTTTGTCCGTGAGCATAATCCCCACGCGCTGCGCGACATGACCGAGCGCATGCTCGAGGCGCAGCAGCGGGGGATGTGGCAGGAGCCGGGGGCTTATAAAGAAGCGTTAGAGAATTTGCTCTTGGATATAGAGGAAGACATGTAACCGCTCAGAGCTACCCTCACCCCAGCCCTCTCCCGGAGGGAGAGGGAGCCGATCTTTAGCGCTGTCGAAATGTGTGTCGCACCGATGCATCAGGTCGACGGAACTCGAAAGACCAACACGGTCAGTTCCCTCTCCCTCTGGGAGAGGGCTAGGGTGAGGGCAACAACTGCCACACCTCAATTTCAAGACCACTCACGACCACGAAAGAGAAAACCTGATGACCGACACCCCGCATTTCCCGCTCTCCGCCGTGGTCGGCGCCGATGACCTGAAACTCGCCCTGTGCCTGACGGCCATCGACCCGAAAATCGGTGGCGTGCTGATCGAAGGTCCGCGTGGCATGGCCAAGTCGACACTGGCCCGGGGCTTGGCGGATCTGCTCGCCAGCGGCCAATTCGTCACCTTGCCGCTGGGTGCTACCGAGGAGCGTCTGGTCGGCACGCTCGATCTTGACGCCGCCCTGAGCGACGGTCGCGCGAAGTTTTCCCCGGGGCTGCTGGCCAAGGCCGACGGTGGCGTGCTGTACGTCGATGAAGTCAATCTGCTGCCCGACCACCTGGTGGACCTGCTGCTCGATGTCGCCGCCAGTGGCACCAACCTGATCGAGCGCGACGGCATTTCCCATCGACATTCGGCGAAATTCGTCCTGATCGGCACCATGAACCCGGAAGAGGGCGAGTTGCGCCCGCAGTTGCTCGATCGGTTCGGCTTGAACGTCGCTTTCAGCGGCCATACCGCGCCGACCGAGCGCGGACAGATCATTCGCCGACGGCTGGATTTCGACAGCGATCCGCAGGCGTTCTGCGCGCAGTGGGAAACCGAGCAACACGCCTTGCGTTCGCGCTGTGAAAGCGCCCGGAAGCTGTTGGTGGAAATCCCTCTGGACGATGCAGCATTGGCGCTGATTACCGAGCGTTGTTTCGCTGCAGGCGTCGATGGCTTGCGCGCCGATCTGGTGTGGTTGCGCGCGGCCCGCGCCCATGCCGCTTGGCGTGGCGCGGATGCGATTGCCGAGCAGGACATCGATGCCGTGGCCGAATTTGCCTTGCGCCATCGCCGTCGCGAACAACCTTCGGCGAACGCTGAGTCGCCTGCGCCACCGCCGTCAGGTGCAGAGAGCAAACCCGGCGAAGGGCAGGGCCAATGGGGCGAAATGCCGGCCACCGCGCAACTTGCCGGCGCCCGTCGCGAAGTCCCGAGCTGGCCGCCGCAGGCAAAAAAGCCCTAGGCATTCGCCCCCGATCCGACGCGGGGGCGAATGCCAGACCCCGCGCCGGACGACTCGCCAATGGTCGCCAGGGCCCACGGCAGAGCGCCAGCAGCGGTTCGGTGAACTGGCCGGGGACGCTGCTCAACGGTCGCCCTTGGAACCGCGCTGATCTGCTGTTTCAGCAGCGCACCCGTTCACCCCACGAAGTCTGGTTGGTGATCGTCGATGCGTCGGCCTCGACCCGTCGCCATCAGGCCTTGAGCGACGCCAAAGGCCTGCTCGCGCAATTGTTCGACGATGCCTACCGCCAGCGGGCGCGGCTGGCCTTGCTGACGGCCAGTGGTGCCGCGCCGAAGTGGCAGGTGCAAGGTTTGAAGGCATCCAGTGGCCTGCGTCTCTGGCTCGACGGTTTGGGCGCCGGTGGCGGCACGCCGTTGCTCGCGGCGCTGGAGCAGGCGCAGCAATGGCTGACGGTGCGGCGCAAACACTTTCCCACTGAAATGCAGCGCTGTCTGATCCTGACCGATGGTCGGGTGAAAGACCTGTCGGCGCTGCCAGCGTTGGCGTGCCCGGCACTGCTGATCGACATCGAGCGCGGGCCGATTCGACTGGGCCGGGCGAAGGAACTGGCGACAGCGCTGCAAGCGCAGTATCGGCATATCGATGAGCCGATTGCCCTCTGATACTTTCTGTGTTTGCTCGGGCCTCATCGCGAGCAGGCTCACTCCTACATTTGGAATGCGTTCCCCTGTAGGCGTGAGCCGGCTCGCGATGGGGCCAACACAGTCAACCCATCTCTCCAGGCTGTACAGATTTTGAAATGATTTGCCGCTGTGGAGCGGACCCTTCGACCCTGTACGCTCCAAGGCCATTTTTCATTCAGGATTTACATGAACACCCTCTCGGAGCCTCCCAGTCAGCACTCTCCAACGCGCCTTCGTGCGACCTTGATCCATTCGCAGCATCCCGTCTTCCGACTCCCGACTATGGTTGTTAACGCGGCTCTTGAGCCTTCGCGTTGCACTTCGCCGTGTCCGGCAGCCTGAATTCACTGAAGAGAGATCGAGACGTTTTATGGAATGGTTAGCGGATCCCACGGCCTGGTTAGGCCTGTTGACTCTGATCGTGCTGGAACTGGTGCTGGGTATCGACAACCTGGTGTTCATTGCAATCCTGGCCGACAAACTGCCGCCGCATCAGCGTGATCGCGCGCGCATCATCGGCCTGTCGCTGGCGTTGATCATGCGCCTGGGCCTGTTGGCGAGTATTTCCTGGCTGGTCACGCTGACGCAGCCGTTGTTCGAGGTGTTCGACAAGAGCTTCTCCGGGCGTGACCTGATCATGCTGTTCGGTGGGGTGTTCCTGTTGTTCAAGGCCACCATGGAATTGCACGAACGCCTCGAAGGCCACGTCGGCGAGCGCTCGACCAACACCGCCTATGCGCTGTTCTGGCCGATCGTGGCGCAAATCGTGGTGCTCGACGCGGTGTTCTCGCTCGACGCGGTGATAACCGCCGTGGGCATGGTCGATGAACTGGCAGTGATGATGATCGCGGTGATCATCTCCATCGGCCTGATGATCGTCGCCAGCAAACCGCTGACCCGTTTCGTCAACGCGCACCCGACCGTGATCATGCTGTGTCTGGGCTTCCTGATGATGATCGGTTTTGCCCTGACTGCAGAAGGTCTGGGTTTCCACATCCCGAAAGGTTATCTGTATGCGGCGATCGGGTTCTCGATCCTCATCGAAGTGTTCAACCAGATCGCCCGGGCACGCCGCAAACGCTCAATGCAGGGCTTGCGTCCGCTGCGCGAGCGCACTGCGCATGCGGTAATGCGCTTGCTCGGCGGGCGCAAACTCGCAGTGGAGGAGGTCGGTGAGGAGATTTCCGATTTGCTCGACAACGGTGAAGCGCCGGTTGCCGAGCTGTTCGACCGCCGTGAGCGGGTGATGATCAGCGGCGTGCTGCAACTGGCGGAACGGCCGATTCGCCAGCTGATGACGGTGCGCGCCGATGTCGATCTGATCGACCTGGCCGATGATGCCGAGACCATTCGTACGAAGTTGATGCATTCGTCCTACTCGCGCTTGCCGTTGATTCGCGATGGCGCGGTGGATGAGCCGTTGGGCTTCGTACACAAGAAGGAACTGCTCAAGGAGTATCTGGCCGGCAACGAGCCGAACCTTGAGCATCTGGCCCGCAAGACCCTCAATCTGCTCGAAAGTTATTCGATCCTCAATGCGCTGGAGCAAATGCGCGCGGCCTCGACGCACATTGCTTTCGTGGTCAACGAGTTCGGTGATTTTGTCGGCGTGCTGACCATGACAGATATCCTCGAGTCGATCGCCGGCGAGTTACCCGATGCCAGCGAAATCGAAGGCCCGGACGTGGTCGAAGAGCGTGGTGGATTCCTCGTCAGTGGTGCGCTGCCCTTGGCACGAGTGCGCCAGCGCACCGGCTTCGGCGCTGAGCCCACCGAGGACTATCAGACCATGGCCGGGTTGGTCATGAGTCTTCTGGATCGCTTGCCGATGATGGGCGACCGACTGGAATACGAAGGCTGGCAACTGACCGTCAAAGCCGTTGAAGAACGACGCGTCACGCGGGTGCTGCTGGAGCGTGCTGCCGCGTAATACTCGCGCTTTTTTTACCAGCTGTGCCGGCCTTTTCGCGAGCAGGCTCGCTCCCACATTAGGAATTTGCGTGTCATTCGGGGAATCAGTGGCCTTCCAGCAGATTGTGCAGTTCAACAAACTGCTGCGTCAGTTTGTGCCGTGGATCGAGGTGGATCAGCGGCATGCTGGCCTGGTGCGACTCGCGCATGCGCACCGAACTGCTCAGATACACCGGCAGCACCGGCAAGCCCTCAGCGATCAGCTCATCGAGCATCTGCTGTGGCAGGCTGGCCCGCGCCTGGAACTGATTGACCACAATGCCTTCGACTTCCAGGCCTTCGTTGTGGTCGTCCTTCAATTCCTCGATTTCGGCGATCAGCCCGTACAGCGCCTGACGCGAGAAACTGTCGCAGTCGAAAGGAATCAACACCCGATCCGCTGCAATCAGCGCCGATACCGCATAGAAATTCAACGCAGGCGGGGTGTCGAGATAGATCCGGTCGTAATCCTCGGCCAGCTCATCGAGCAACTTGCGCAGCTTGTTGATCTTGTGTTTCGCCTCGAGCTTGGGCTGCAGATCGGCCAGCTCGGCAGTGGCGGTAATGATGTGCAGGTTGTCGAACGGCGTTTCGTAGATGTCCGCCTGATTCTTTTTCGAGAACGGCCCGGAGGACAGCGTCTGTTTGAAGAAATCGGCGATGCCCATGGGGATGTCGTCGCCAGTGAGCCCGGTCAGATACTGAGTGGAATTGGCCTGGGCATCGAGGTCGACCAACAACGTGCGATAACCCTCGCTGGCGCTGACCGCCGCCAAGTTGCAGGCGATGCTGGATTTGCCTACGCCACCTTTCTGATTGAACACCACGCGCCGCATGACCAAACCTCCGTGTATCAAAGAATGACCGAGTGTAGTTGCCGGTGACCGCGCTTCGCTACCTTCACGGACATGGACTACGCCGTCAGGTGTAAATATCGACGCTCAGCCATGGAAAAAACCGCCAGCCATCGCAGAGACTCCTGACAGACAGGCAGCGGGGAATATGGATAATGGCCAAGTGATAGCCACCTGACGAACCGCTCGGTACATTTTGTTGGGCAAAATGTAACCAACATTTGCTACACACCCGTCGCACCGGGATAATGCGCGCCACCCGGCGCCCTGCGCCAAGCCAAGCCTGCTGCGGCGCTGGCGACTCAACGCGTCAACGAAAGCCCGCAGGGGCGGGATGAATGTCCGTGATCAACTTCAACATCGCCCAATGGCGCGCGTGGGCCCCGGGGCTCGACAGCGTGGACGCCTGGCAGGCCTGGAGCCGACAACCGGTCGTGCTCCAGAGCAGTGATGCCGCGCCCGATGTGTCGTTTCTGCCGGCCATGCAGCGCCGCCGCCTCAGCCGTCTGGCGCGGATGGCCTTCAGCGTTGGCTGGCCGCTGGCCGACGGAAGGAGCAATCTGCCGCTGGTGTTCGTCTCGCGGCACGGTGAAACCCCTCGCACGTTTGAAATCCTCCGCGATCTGGCCACCGAACAGCCTCTGTCGCCGACCCAGTTCAGCCTTTCGGTGCATAACGCGATCATCGGTTTGTGGTCGATCATGCGCGGCGAAACCAGCGAAATGACCGCCCTCGCTGCCGCTGGCGACGGTCTGGAACACGGCATGCTCGAAGCGGCGGCACTGCTTGCTGAAGGCGCCACGGCGGTGCTGTTGGTGATCACCGAAGAGCAGCCACCCGAGGCGTACTCACAGTGGGTCGATGATGTGCCGTTCCCTTACGCGCTCGGTTTGTTGCTGACGCCGGGTACCGACTGGCGGCTGACCCTGAACAGCAGCAGCGAAACCCGGTCAAAGGCGCACTGGCCGCACGCGCTCAACCTGCTGCGAACCCTGCTCGGCCAGCAACCTGATTGCCAACATGCGTGGAAAAATCGTGTATGGACCTGGCATCGCAACCCGTGACCGCCAAACACCGCGACGCCTATTACTGGCGCCTGCTGGCCACTGCTGCGAGCTTCGCCTTGTTCGGGCTCGGCGGGCTGTGCCTGCGCCTGCTGGTATTTCCGCTGCTCGGTTGCCTGCCCGGTGACGCACTTGAACATCGCCTGCGCGCCCGGCGTACGGTCAGCCGACTGTTCTGGTTTTTCGTGCGGTTCATGGCGCGCACCGGCGTGCTCACCTACGACATCGAGGGCGCCGAACGACTTGGCCGGCCGGGGCAGATGATCATTGCCAACCACCCGTCGCTGATCGATGTGGTGTTTCTCATCGGTCTGGTGCGCCACGCCAATTGCGTGGTGAAGAAGACCCTCTGGGATAACCCGTTCACCCGTGGCCCGCTGCGCCGCACCGAGTACATCAGCAATGACGGCAGCATGGATATGCTCGATGCCGCTGCGCAATCGTTGCAGGACGGCCAGACCCTGATCATATTCCCCGAAGGCACGCGCACCCGGCCCGGGCAGGCGCCGGCCTTTCATCGGGGGGCGGCGGCGATTGCCTTGCGCGGTGCGAAAATCGTTACCCCAGTGATCATCAAGGTCAGCCCGACCACCCTGACCAAAGCCGAGCCGTGGTATCGCATCCCCCATCGCCGCGTGCACTTCAGTTTTCGCGTGGGGGCCGATATAGACCCACAGACCTTCGCCGCGCAAGGCCCCGCACCGCAGGCCTCGCGCAAGCTCAACGATTATTTGCATGACTATTTCATTAAGGAGCTCGCCGCAGATGAGCGAACTGAACACCGCTAGCCTGGTGCGTGACATCAAACTGCTGATCATCGACGCCCTCGGCCTCGAAGACATCAGCCCCGAGGACATCGGCGACGAGCAGACATTGTTCGGCGAAGGCCTCGGCCTGGATTCCGTGGACGCACTGGAACTGGGCCTGGCGATCCAGAAAAAATACGGCATCAAGATTGACGCCGATGCCAAAGACACCCGCAACCATTTCACCAACGTGGCCAGCCTTGCGGCATTCGTCACGGCAAAACAGGCAGCTTGAGACCGGACCATGCAAACTCGTGACGATATTTTCAACACCCTGCGCGATGCCCTGGTCGAGCTGTTCGAACTGGATCCGGCCCGTGTAAGCATGGACGCCAATCTGTATCAGGATCTGGAAATCGACAGCATCGACGCCGTCGACCTGATCGATCACATCAAACGCCAGACCGGCAAGAAGATCGCCGCCGAAGAATTCAAATCAGTGCGCACCGTCGGTGACGTGGTCGAGGCGGTGTTCCGTCTGGTTCAACCGGCCGCATGAGCCGACTGATCGGCCTCGGCCTGCTGCTGGCCGGTCTGCTGTACCCCTTCGCGGTGTATTTCGGCATGGAGCATTTCGCCCCGTGGCAATTTGCGCTGCTGCTGGGCAGCCTGTGGCTGGCGCGCGCCCTGACCGGCGAACGCAAGCCCGGCAGCCTGTGGATGGCCTGCGTAGCGATCGCGTTCTGCCTGTTGCTGGCGGTATTCGACAGCCCGCAATTGCTGCGCTGGTACCCGGTGCTGATCAGCGCGTTCATGCTGGTGCTGTTCGGCGTGAGCCTGAAATACGGCCCGCCGATGGTCGAGCGTCTGGCGCGCTTGCGCGAGCCGGAGCTGCCGGAGGTTGCCGTTCGCTACACACGCAAGGTCACGCTGGCCTGGAGCGTGTTTTTCTTCTGCAACGGTTTGTGCGCCGCCCTCCTCACCCTGTGGGCGCCGCTGGATTGGTGGATGTTGTACACCGGCCTGATCTCCTATGGATTGATCGGCCTGATGTTTGCCATTGAATGGCTGATACGACAACGGGTAAGAGGCCGTACATGAATTGGATAAAACTTGAGCAGCTGTTGCTCAAGGCACTGCCGGCACGGGCAATCTGCCAGGCGCCGGCTCTCGATCACGCGCAGTTGCACGCGCAGGCCCTGAGCGTTGCCGCTGGCCTGCAAGGCCAAGGCGTGAAACACCTGGCCGTGCATCTGGAAGATGCCGCCGACCTCGCCATCGCCCTGCTTGGTGCGTGGCGCGCCGGCGTCAGCGTGTTGCTGCCGGCAGACCTGCAAGCACAGACGCGCCAACGCTGGTCCCCTGAAGTCGATCTGTGGCTGACCGATCAGCCGGGCGACGCGCAGCTCGATGACTTCACTCAACCGGGTTTGCCCGGCGCCGAACTGGATCTCGATCAATGCCGACTGAGCCTGTGCACCTCCGGCTCCAGCGGCGAGCCCAAGCGCATCGACAAGACCCTGCGTCAATTGGCCAATGAAGTCGAAGCGCTGGAGCAGCTGTGGGGCGCAGACCTCGGTGAGGCTTGCATCATCGGCAGTGTCGCCACGCAGCACATCTACGGTCTGCTGTTTCGCGTGTTGTGGCCGTTGTGCGCCGGACGTCCATTCGTGCGCCGGCAACTGGCGTTTTCCGAAGACTTGCAGCGCGCCAGCCGCGAGCACCCGACCTTTGCCTGGGTCGCCAGCCCGGCGCTGCTCAAGCGCATGGGCGACAACCTCGACTGGCCGGACTTAAGGGCCGTGCGCCGGGTATTTTCTTCCGGTGGCGCGTTGCCGCTGGAGGCCGCGCAAAGTCTGCAACAGCGCTTGCAGCAATGGCCGACGGAAATCCTCGGCAGTTCGGAAACCGGCGGCATCGCCTGGCGCCAGGGCGAGTCGTTATGGCAGCCGTTCGCCGGCGTCGAACTGAGCCAGGACAGCGACGGCGCCCTGCTGATCGCCTCGCCTTATCTGCCTGCCGGCCACATCGAACACAGCGCCGACGCCGCGCGCATTGCCGCTGACGGTCGCTTCGAACTGCTGGGGCGGCTCGACCGCATCGTCAAACTGGAAGAAAAACGCATCTCGCTGCCGATGCTCGAACAGGCTCTGATCGATCACGACTGGGTCGCTGAAGCGCGCCTCGGTGTCGTGCAGGAAAACCGCGCCTCGCTCGGTGCGCTGCTGGTACTCAGCGAATCTGGCCTGTTCGCCCTGCGCGAGCACGGCCGCCGTGGCCTGACCGAAATACTGCGCAAACATCTGAGCCAGCATTGCGAAGCCCTCGCCCTGCCCCGACGCTGGCGCCTGCTGCGGCAAATGCCATTCAACAGCCAGGGCAAACTGGCGCAAGCCGACGTCGAAGCGTTGCTTTTGGCCGCACGACCAAAAGCGCCCGAAGTGCTGGAACAAAGCGAAACCGAAGGTGAGTGGAGCCTGCAACTCAGCGTGCCGCCGGATCTGGCCTACTTCAGCGGGCACTTCCCCAAGGCGCCGGTTTTGCCTGGTGTGGTGCAGGTGGAATGGGCATTGAACCTCGGTCGCCAATTGCTCAACCTGACCGGCCCGTTTGCCGGCATGGAAGTGCTGAAGTTCCAGCAACTGGTGCGCCCCGGCGATGAAGTCCAGTTACACCTGCGTTTCGATCCGGAGCGCAGCAAACTGTATTTCGCTTATCGCAATGACACGGCGACCTGTTCCAGCGGCCGAATCCTGCTAGGAGTTGGCAATGCATAACCTGTGGCGAGGGGATGTATTCCATGCATAACCCTTGCGCCGTAATCCCGGTCTACAACCACGAAACCGCAATCGGCACCGTGGTCGATGCTCTGCTCGCGCAAGGTCTGCCATGCATTCTGGTGGACGACGCCAGCGAGCCCTCCTGCGCAACAGTCCTCGACGCTCTGGCCGAACGCGACAACGTGCACCTGGTGCGCCTGACCGCCAACCAGGGCAAGGGCGGCGCGGTGATGACCGGTCTGCGCGAAGCCTCGCGACTGGGCTACAGCCATGCCTTGCAGGTCGATGCCGACGGCCAGCACGATTTGCACGATGTCGCGCGCTTCGTCGCCGAATCCCGCGCTCATCCGGAGGCGATGATCTGCGGCTATCCGCTGTTTGACGAGAGCGTGCCGAAAGGACGTTTGTACGCGCGCTATCTGACCCACGTGATGGTGTGGATCAACAGCCTGTCGTTGCAGATTCGCGATTCGATGTGCGGCTTCCGCGTTTACCCGCTGGCGCCAACCCTGGCAGTGATCGACTCGGCCAAGGTGGGCAAACGCATGGATTTCGATTCGGACATTCTCGTGCGCCTGGCCTGGCGCAATCAGCCGATGCGCTGGCTGCAGACCAGCGTGCATTACCCGCTGGACGGCGTGTCGCACTTTCGCCTGTTCCACGACAACGCGCTGATCTCCAGCATGCACACGCGGCTGTTTTTCGGCATGTTGCTGCGTTGGCCGCTGATCCTCTGGCGGCGGTGGAAACCATGAGCGAAGAAGTCGACAACAAGCACTGGGCCGACCGCGAAGAACGCGGCAGTTTCCTGCTGATGAAATTCACCGCATTCGCCGCCAAAGTGCTTGGCCGGCGCCTGCTGAGTCCGTTGCTGTACGCCATCGTGCTGTATTTTTTCCTCTTTGGCCGCATCGCCCGGCGCAGCGCCTGGCAGTACCAGCAGCGTCTGGCCGAGTGGAGTCAGCGTGCCGACCTGCGCCCGAGCCACCGGCGGGTGTTCGGCCAGTTCATGACATTTGCCGATTCGCTGCTCGACAAGCTCGATGTGTGGAACGGCAAACTGAGCATCGAACAGATCGAAATCATCGACCCGGCGCTGCTGCGCAAGCAGTTGCGCGGCAGTCGCGGACAACTGCTGGTCGGCGCGCATCTGGGCAATCTCGAAGTGTGCCGGGCGTTGGCGGAGATCGGCGAAAAGGTCACCATGAACGTGCTGGTGCACACCAAGCACGCCGAGCAGTTCAACCGCCTGCTTGGTGAGGCCGGGGCGACCAACCTGCGCCTGATTCAGGTCAGCGAACTCGACCCGGTGATCATGCTGCAACTGCACGAACGGCTGGAGCGCGGCGAGTGGCTGGCGATCGCCGGTGACCGCGTGCCGCTGCACGGCGGGCGCAGTGTCACTGTGGATTTTCTCGGCCATCCGGCGCCGTTCCCGCAAGGCCCGTGGTTGCTGGCCGGTCTGCTCAAGTGCCCGGTCAATCTGCTGATGTGCCTCAAGCAACCTGACGGCCACTATCGCCTGACTCTCGAACCGTTCGCCGACGCGGTGGTGTGGACACGCCGCGAGCGCGAGCAGGTCATTCATCAGTGGGCCACCCGCTACGCGCAGCGCCTGAGTCACTATTGCCTCGAAGCCCCACAGCAATGGTTCAACTTTTACCCTTTCTGGAAGACCGATGACGACGCCAACCCATGAGCCGGTAACCTTCGGCGAACGCCCTCTGCGCATCGAAGACGTGCTGGCCCTGGCCAACCGTCAGGCGCCCGTGCAATTGCAGGCTGACGCCGACTATCGCGAGCGCATCGCCAAGGGCGCGCGTTTTCTCGATTCGCTGCTGGACAAGGAAGGGGTGATCTACGGCGTCACCACCGGTTACGGCGATTCCTGCGTGGTCGCGGTGCCGCTGCATCACGTCGAGGCGCTGCCGCGTCATCTCTATACTTTTCACGGTTGCGGCCTCGGCAAGCTGCTCGACGCGCAAGCCACCCGCGCGGTGCTGGCAGCGCGTTTGCAGTCGTTGTGTCACGGCGTTTCCGGGGTTCGGGTCGAACTGCTCGAGCGTCTGCACGCGTTTCTCGAATACGACATCCTGCCGCTGATTCCCGAGGAAGGCTCGGTCGGCGCCAGCGGCGATCTGACCCCGCTGTCCTACGTCGCCGCGACCCTGTCCGGCGAGCGCGAAGTGATGTTCCGCGGCGAGCGTCGTCAGGCTGCCGATGTGCATCGCGAACTCGGCTGGACGCCATTGGTACTGCGCCCGAAAGAAGCGCTGGCGCTGATGAACGGCACGGCGGTGATGACTGGCCTCGCCTGCCTCGCCTTCGCCCGCGCCGATTATCTGCTGCAACTGGCCACACGCATCACCGCACTCAACGTCGTCGCGCTGCAGGGCAATCCGGAGCACTTCGACGAGCGCCTGTTCGCCGCCAAGCCGCATCCGGGGCAGATGCAGGTGGCCGCATGGCTGCGCAAGGATCTGGCGATCGACGCGCCAACTGCGCCGCTGCATCGTCTGCAGGATCGTTACTCGCTGCGTTGCGCGCCGCATGTGCTCGGCGTGCTGGCCGACAGCCTGAACTGGCTGCGCGGTTTCATCGAAATCGAACTGAACAGTGCCAACGACAACCCGATTATCGATGCCGAAGCCGAGCGCGTTCTGCATGGCGGGCACTTCTACGGCGGGCACATCGCCTTCGCCATGGACAGTTTGAAAAACCTTGTGGCCAACGTCGCCGATCTGCTCGATCGGCAACTGGCGTTGCTGGTCGACGAGCGCTACAACCACGGCTTGCCGAGCAACCTGTCCGGCGCGCCCGCCGATCGGGCGATGATCAATCACGGCTTCAAGGCGGTGCAGATCGGCACCAGTGCCTGGACCGCCGAAGCGCTGAAAAACACCATGCCGGCCAGCGTGTTCTCGCGCTCCACCGAATGCCACAACCAGGACAAGGTGAGCATGGGCACCATCGCCGCCCGTGATGCGATTCGTGTGCTGGAGCTGACCGAGCAGGTTGCCGCCGCCACGCTGCTCGCAGCCAACCAGGGCGTGTGGCTGCGCGCTCAAGCCTTCGATGCGCGTCCGCTGCCGCCGGCGCTGGCGGCGATGCACGCAGAACTCGGCAAAGACTTCCCGCCGGTCATCGAAGACCGCGCGCTGGAAGGCGAATTGCGCCTGTGCCTGCAACGCATCGCCGCGCAACACTGGAGGCTGCATGCGTAGTGCCGGAGTGCTTCACGCCGATACCGAGATTCTGGTGCCGTTCTTCGACGTCGACACCATGCACGTGGTCTGGCACGGCCATTACGTCAAATACCTGGAAGTGGCGCGCTGCGCGCTGCTGGACAAGATCGGCCACAACTACACGCAGATGGTCGAGTCTGGGTACGCCTGGCCGATCATCGACCTGCAGCTGCGCTACGTGCGCAGCGCGGTGTTCGGTCAACGGCTGAATGTGCGCGCCAGTCTGGTCGAGTGGGAAAACCGCCTGAAGATCAATTACCTGATCACCGACCTGCAGACCGGCGAGCGCCTGACCCGCGCCAGCTCGGTGCAGGTCGCCGTCGAAGTCAGCAGCCGCGAGATGCAGCTGGCTTCACCGAAAGTCTTCACCGATGCCGTGGAAAGGATGCTGCGATGAATATGTTTTTCAAAAGCCTTGGTGCGTTGACGCTGCTGGCCGTGTCGTCATGGGCCCATGCCTTCGACCTGCAACAGCTCAGTGAACAACTGGCGAAACCGGACGTTATCCACGGCCAGTTCATTCAGGAAAAACACCTGCGCGCCCTGCCGCAGCCGCTGATCAGCAAGGGCAGCTTCGTCCTCGCGAAAACGCATGGCTTGCTGTGGCTATTGAAAACCCCGCTGCAACAGGACTACCGCATCACCGCCAAAGGCATCGCCCGCCGCGACAACAACGGCTGGCAACTGCTGCCGAACAAGAGCGCCGGCGCCGAGCAGAACCGGCTGTTCCTCGCCGTGCTGCAAGGTGACAGCAGCGGTTTGCAACGGGATTTCGAGCTGGCCCTGAGCGGCACGGCGCAACAATGGAAGCTGACCCTGACCCCGCGTTCGATGCTGCTCAAGCAGGTGTTCCAGCAAATCAATATCGACGGCGGTGCTCTGGTGCAAACCATCGAACTGCTGGAAACCCAGGGCGACAGCACCCTGCTGCGCATGCAGGACAGCACCGCCGAGCAACCCTTGAGCGAAGCGGAGCAACATGACTTTGCCGAGTGAACGCAGGCTGCCCTGGCTGTTTCTGAGCCTGCTGCTGGCCGTCGTCGCGCTGGCCGCGTGGCAGTGGCGCGACGGTGCGCCGTTGTCGGCCAATCTCATGGAGCTGGTGCCCGGGACCAATCCCGACGCGCTGGAATTGCGCGCCGAGCAGCGTATGCAGGAGCCCCTCAACCGCGAAATGCTGGTGCTGGTCGGTCACGCCGATCGCCAGCAAGCACTGGCCATGGCCCGGCAATTGGGCGAGCAATGGCAGGCCAGCGGTCTGTTCGAAACCGTGCAGTGGAATCTGCAAGCCGACTTGCCAGCGCTACGCACGCAATTGCTGCAAGGGCGCCTGGCGATGCTCTCGGCGGATGATCGGCAGCTGCTCAGCGAACACCCCGACGTGTTCATCCAGCAGCGGGTGCAGGCGCTGTTCGATCCGTTCAACGGCTTTACCCTGGTGCCGAGTCAGGACGATTGGCTGGGCCTGACCGGGCGCATCCAGAACAGCCAGCCGAAACACGGCGCGGTGCAACTGGACATCGGCAGCGGCGCACTGATCGCCGAAGCCGACGGCAAGAGCTGGGTGATGCTGCGCGCGCGCACCACCGGCAACGCCTTCGACATGAACCTGCCGCTGCAAGTGGCGGAGCTGCTCCAGCACAGTCGCGAACAGGCGGCGAAAGGCGACGTGCAGTTGCTCGCCGCCAGTGGTCTGCTCTACGCCGCCAACGGCCAGCAACAAGCCACCCGCGAAATGACCTGGGTCGGCAGCGGCGCGACGGTCGGGATTCTGCTGTTGCTGCTGTTGGCGTTTCGTCGCTGGCGCGTGCTGCTGGCCTTCGTTCCCGTGCTGGTGGGCATGCTGTTCGGCGCGGTGGCCTGCGTGGCGCTGTTCGGTCACATGCATGTGATGACGCTGGTGCTCGGTTCGAGCCTGATCGGCGTCGCCGTGGATTACCCGCTGCACTATCTGTCCAAGAGCTGGAGCCTCAAGCCCTGGCGCAGCTGGCCGGCCCTGCGCCTGACTTTGCCGGGGCTGACCCTGAGCCTGATCACCAGCGTCATCGGCTATCTGGCGCTGGCGTGGACCCCGTTCCCGGCATTGACGCAGATCGCCGTTTTCTCCGCCGCCGGTTTGCTCGGCGCCTATCTGTCGGCGGTCTGTCTGCTGCCGGCGCTGCTGAAAAATGTCGAACTGCGCCCGGCGCAATGGCCGCTGCGCCTGGCCGAACGCTTGATTCATCTGCGCGAAGCGCTGCTCGATTGCATTCGCACGCCCGTGCTGCTGGCCCTGCTGATCGCCTTCTGCGTCGGCGGTCTAATGCAGTTGCAAAGCAAGAACGACATCCGCCAATGGGTCGGGGCGCCGCAGCACCTGACCGACGAAGCGCAGACCATCGCGCGCATCACCGGTTTCCAACCGACCAGCCAGTTCTTCCTCATTCGCGCCGCCAATCAGGAGCAATTGCTTGAGCGCCAGGCGGCGCTGAGCGAGCGTCTGCAGCAGCTGGTCAACCTCGACAAGCTGCAGGGCTTTCTCGCCCTCGATCAACTGGTCAGCGCGCCGAGCCAGCAACAGCAAGTGCGCGAATCACTGAGCAAGCTGCCATCGTTCTGGCAACCGCTGCTCGACCTCGGCGTGCCGGCGGCGGCTTTGCAAAACGAATTGCAGCAGTTGCAGACCCTGCCCGCCGAAGACATCGACGCCGCGCTGGCCGGCCCGCTCGGTGAGCCGTATCGCACGCTATGGCTTGGCCCGACTGAAGACGGTGTTGCGGCAATGACCAGCCTGCAGGGCTTGAACAATCCGTCGTTGCTGCGCGTGCAGGCGCTGGACTTGCCAGGAGTGGTGCTGGTCGATCGCCTCGGTGATCTGAACAAAGTGTTCGCCGCCACGCAGATCAGCGCCGCCGAACTGAAACTGGCCTCCTGCGTGTTGATCGTGCTGGTGCTGATTCTGCCGTTCGGCCTCACCGGC
This sequence comes from Pseudomonas sp. NDM, assembly GCF_003105095.1. NCBI lineage: Bacteria > Pseudomonadati > Pseudomonadota > Gammaproteobacteria > Pseudomonadales > Pseudomonadaceae > Pseudomonas > Pseudomonas sp. NDM. The sequence continues at coordinate 68,452 of NZ_QETJ01000012.1, forward strand.
GCGCTGCGTATCGTTGCCCTGCCGCTGCTGGCAGCGCTGTGCAGTCTGGCCAGCCTCGGCTGGCTCGGTCAGCCGCTGACTCTGTTCAGCCTGTTCGGCCTGCTGCTGGTGACGGCGATCAGCGTCGATTACGCGATCCTCATGCGTGAACAGGTGGGCGGCGCGGCGGTGAGCCTGCTCGGCACCCTGCTCGCGGCGCTAACGACATGGCTGTCGTTCGGCCTGCTGGCAGTGTCCAGCACGCCGGCGGTGAGCAATTTCGGCCTGTCGGTAAGCCTCGGTCTGGCGTTCAGCTTCATGCTCGCGCCGTGGGCCGGGCGCCATGAAACGGTTTCGGAGACAGCAGCATGATGGTTGCCGGCTTCTGGTTGCTGGCCCTGGCGCTGTTTGCGCTGGCGACCCGTGTCGGCCGCCGTTTCGGCCTGATTCCGATCGTCAGTCAGTTGCTACTGGCGAGCTTCGGTTTGCCGCTGCTGATGTACTTCTGGATCGAACCGGGCTGGCAGCTCAGCGGTGCACAACTGATCGCGCCGGACTGGCTGAAAAACCTCTACAGCTTGAGTTTCGCCTTGCTGCTCGGGCACATTCTCAGCGATGTGATCGACCTGAAACTAGATCGTCAGAGCGTGAAAATTGCCCTGCCGAGTTTCATCGTGCCATTCACCTGCGGTCTGGCAGCCGCGCACTGGCTGTTGCCCGCGCAGCCATGGCTCAACTCACTGGCGATCGGGCTGGTGTTCGCGATCACCGCGATCCCGGTGCTGTATCTCTACCTGCGCCATATCGATTATCCGCCCGCCGCCACTCGTCGACTGGTGCAGACCGCAATTCTCATCGACCTGACCTGCTGGACGCTGTTCGGGCTCGCCCAGGGCAGCCTGCACCTGAGCAGCCTGTTGCTGCCCTTGGCGATGGCTGGCGTGCCGCTGTTCCTGTATCTGCTACGCGTGCGCCGACCGCTGACCTACAGCCTCGGATTCTTCGCGCTGCTGGTCATGGCTGAGCATTACAAACTCAACGCACTGATTTTCGGCATCGGCTATCTGCTGTGCATGGCGGTGCTGAAAGTGCCGCTGGTGCTGCCATTGCCGGCGCGCTGGATGAGCCGTTTGCAGGTGTGGATCGCGATCCCGCTGATCCTTACGTTCGGCATCGTCCAGATCGACGTGCACAGCGCTCTTGCCAGTCTCGACGGCGGACAATGGGCGGCGCTGCTGCTGTTGCCGATTGCCAGTAAACTGCTCGGCAACTGGCTCGGCCTCGGCTGGGCAGGCGCGTCGTTCGCGGGCGCCAGTCGCTGGCGCGAAAGCGTGCTGCTGAACATTCGCGGCCTGAGCGAAATCGTCTTTCTCAACCTGCTGTTGCAACAACAGCTCATCACCCCGGCGCTGTATTTCGCGCTGATGCTGATGGGCCTGATCGCCACGCTGCTGCCGGCCCTGATCGGCCTGCATCGCGCGCCCCTGAATCTGAACAGTCCTTTGCCCCGGAGCTCACGTGCCAATCGTTGAAATGGAATCCCGTCAGGTCGTGATCATCGGTGCCGGCCCGTCCGGCGCTATCGCCGCGGCCCTGCTCAAGCGCAAGGGCCACGATGTGCTGGTGCTCGAGCGTCAGCACTTCCCGCGCTTCTCCATCGGCGAAAGCCTGCTCAGCCATTGCCTGGATTTCGTCGAAGAAGCCGGCATGCTCGACGCCGTCAACGCCGCTGGTTTCCAGCGCAAGACCGGCGCAGCGTTTGCCTGGGGCGAGCGTTACAGCGCCTTCGATTTTGGCGATACCTTCACCGCCGGCAAGCCGACCACGTTCCAGGTGCAGCGCGCCGATTTCGACAAGTTGCTGGCCGATCAAGCAGCATTGCAAGGTGCGGAAATCCGTTATGGCGATGCGATCGTCAGCGTCGATTTCGATCAGGCGAAACCACTCCTTGATGTGCGCCGCGAAGATGGCAGCGAGTACCGCGTCGAAGCCGATTTCGTCCTGGACGCCAGCGGTTACGGCCGCGTGCTGTCGCGTCTGCTGGACCTCGAAGCGCCGTCGAATTTCCCGGTGCGTCAGGCCGTGTTCACCCATGTTGAAGATCACATCGACAGCCCGGCGTTCGACCGGGAAAAAATCCTCGTCACCACTCACCCGCAGCACCGCGACGTGTGGTTCTGGACCATCCCGTTCAGCAACGGTCGCTGCTCCGTGGGCGTGGTCGCGGCCGAGGAACATTTCCAGGGCCGCGACAGCGACCTCGATGCCTGCCTGCGCAGTTTCATCGCCGAAACACCAAGCCTCGCCAGGGTTCTCAACAACGCGGTCTGGGACACCCCGGCGCGTACCCTCGGCGGTTACGCGGCCAACGTGAAAACCCTGCACGGCCCGGGCTTCGCACTGCTGGGTAATGCCGCGGAATTCCTCGATCCGGTGTTCTCCTCCGGCGTGACCATCGCCATGCGTTCGGCGAGCATGGCCGCCGGCGTGCTGCACCGTCAGTTGCAGGGTGAAACGGTCGACTGGCAACGGGAATTTGCCGAGCCGTTGAAACGCGGCGTCGACACCTTTCGCTGCTACGTCGAAGGCTGGTACGCCGGCACCTTTCAGGACGTGATTTTCTACGAGGACAGCCAGGCGGACATTCGCCGGATGATCTGCTCGATCCTCGCCGGCTACGCCTGGGACGAGCGCAACCCGTTCGTCAGCGAAGCGCGGCGCCGGCTGAAGATGATTTCCGAACTCTGCGCGCAGGACGCCTCATGAATTACCTGAGCGACAGTTACGTCGAGGAAACCCGCTTCGGCTTCTGGTTCCTGCGCAGCCACACCTGGCAGCACCATGTGCTGCGCGTGGCGATCAATGATCTGCGTGAGTTGTTCTGTGAGCCGCTGCCGGAACAGCCGGTGCTGCTGGACGCCGGTTGCGGGCAAGGCAAGTCGTTCGCTCACTTGCGCCAGACCTTTGCCCCGCAGCGCCTGATCGGCGTCGACGCCGACCCGCACAGCCTGCACCTGAGCGGCGAAGAGGCTGCGCGCCTGAGCATGCCGGTCGAGTTGATCGGCAGCGATTGCGCCACGCTCCGGGTCGCCGATGCCAGCGTCGATCTGCTGTTCTGTCACCAGACCTTCCATCATCTGGTCGAGCAGGAAAAAGCCCTGGCCGAGTTCTATCGCGTGCTGAAACCGGGCGGCTATCTGCTGTTCGCCGAGTCCACCGAGGCCTATATCGATACCTGGGTCATCCGCTGGCTGTTCCGTCATCCGATGCACGTACAAAAGAGCGCCGCCGGTTATCTGCAGATGATTCGCGAGCAGGGTTTCGAGTTTGCCGAGCGCAATGTTTCCTACCCGTACCTGTGGTGGAGCCGGTCGAAGGATTTTGGCTTGCTGGAGCGGTTGGGGTTGCGGAAGCCCAAGCCGTTTGGCGAACGCGAAGAGACACTGGTGAATGTCGTAGCGCGCAAGCCGCTTGCGGGTGCTATCTGATGCAACGCATAACCTGTAGGAGTGAGCCTGCTCGCGATAGCGGTAGGTCAGCCAATGACTATTTTGAATGCATGACCGCTATCGCAAGCAGGCTCACTCCTACAAGGGTGGTGGCATGGTTGATGATGGTGTTCTGTGCCCTGTTGTTGAGCGCCTGTGCCAGCCAGGCACCGCTGCCAGCGGCCAACCCGACGCTGCCCCTGCCGCTGCAACTGCACATCGAACGCGAGCAGGCCGGGCAGCGTCAGGACTGGCTGCTGGTGATCCAGCGCGAAGGCGCCGGCACGCGCTGGTCGATGATGGATCCGCTGGGCATCCCCCAGGCTCGTCAGCGACTGATCGACGGGCATTGGCAGGCCGACGGCCTGCTGCCGCCCAATCCCGAGGCGCGGGAGTTGTTCGCCGCGCTGCTGTTCGCCCTGACCCCGTCCGCCGAACTGCTGCGCAACTATCCCGACGCCCGGCAACAGACCGATCAGCGTTCTCTGCCGGCGCGCTGGAACGTTCGCTATTCACAACCGTTGAGCTTCGAATTGAATCTGCCCCAAGGCCCGCACTATCGCGTTTCCCAGTTAGGTGAATCGACGCCATGACCGCTTACCTGAATGCCCTCGGCGTAATCTGTGCCTTGGGCCGCGACAAGTCTGAAGTCGCGCGCAATCTGTTCGCCGGCGACTGTTCGGGGATGCGCCGCGAGGCCGGCCGGGTTGTCGAGCGTGAGCTGCCAGTGGCCGCCGTGCACGGTGAATTGGCCGCGATTCCAGCCGAAATGATCGAGCACAGCAGTCGCAACAACCAACTGCTGCTGGAAGCCGCGCTGCAGATTCGTGACGACATTGATCGCGCGATCCAGACCTATGGCCGTGCACGCATCGGCGTCGTGCTCGGCACCAGCACGTCAGGCATCGACGAGGCGAGCCGGGGTCTGGCGCATTACATCCGCGAGCAACAGTTTCCTCGCGAGTACGACTATCGCCAGCAGGAACTTGGCGCTCCGGCGAATTTTCTCGCCGAGTGGCTGCAACTGAGCGGTCCGGCCTACGTGATTTCCACCGCCTGCACTTCCAGTGCCCGCGCGTTGATGAGTGCTCAGCGTCTGCTCGATCTGGGCCTGTGCGATGCGGTGCTGTGCGGCGGCGTCGACAGTCTGTGCAAGCTCACCCTGAACGGTTTTTCTTCGCTGGAAGCCGTTTCAGATGAACGCTGCAATCCTTTTTCGGCCAACCGCAACGGCATCAATATCGGCGAAGCAGCGGTGCTGTTCGTGATGAGCAAACAGCGCGGCGAAGGTCCGGGGATTGCCCTGCTCGGCGCAGGCGCCAGCTCGGATGCGCACCATATTTCCGCGCCAGAGCCGAGCGGTCGCGGCGCCCTGCAAGCGATGCAAAAAGCCCTGGGCCGCGCCGATCTGCAAGCCGCGCAAATCAACTACCTGAACCTGCACGGCACCGCCACTCAACACAACGACGCCATGGAAAGTCTGGCGGTCGCGGCGCTGTTTCCCAAAGGCGTCGCCTGCTCGTCGACCAAGCCGCTGACCGGCCACACCCTCGGCGCAGCTGGCGCACTGGAAACGGCGTTCTGCTGGCTGAGCCTGAGCGCCGACAACCCCGACCAAGCGTTGCCGCCGCACATCTGGGACGGCCAGGCCGATCCCGCGCTGCCGCCCCTGCAGTGGGTGACTGCGAGCGAGCGCCTGACGTCCATTGCACCGCGCTACCTGATGAGCAACTCGTTTGCCTTCGGCGGCAACAACGTCAGCCTGATAATCGGAGACGCCCCATGAGCCACTGGCCGCTCGCCGAACTGCTGCCGCACGCCGGCGACATGATTCTGATCGACGCCATCGAGCGCTTCGATGACGAGCAGATCTTCACCCGCCTGACGGTCAAGCCCGACGGCCTGTTCAACCTGCCCGACGGTAGCTTGCCGGCGTGGGTCGGCGTCGAGCTGATGGCGCAGAGCGTCGCCGCTTTCGCCGGTTGCCACGCGCGGCAAAAAGGCAATCCGGTGGAGCTGGGCTTTCTCCTCGGCACGCGCAAGTTCGAGTGCAACGTCGAAGCCTTTGCGCCGGGCAGCGAATTGACCGTCCACGGCATTCGCTCACTGGAAGACGACAACGGCATGGGCGTGTTCGAATGCCATATCCATGGCGACGGCATTCATGCCAGCGCACGGCTGAACGTGTTCCGTCCGCCCGAAGCCAAGCAATACCTGCAACAGACAAAGGAGTCGCACGATGACTGAATCCGTACTGGTCACCGGCTCCAGCCGTGGCATCGGCCGCGCCATTGCCTTGCGTCTGGCGCAAGCCGGGCATGACATCGTCCTGCATTGCCGCAACGGCATGACCGAAGCCCAAGCGGTGCAGGCCGAAATCGAAGCACTGGGTCGCCGTGCGCGCATTCTGCAATTCGATGTTGCCGACCGTGACACCTGCAAAAGCATTCTCGAAGCCGATGTCGACAACCACGGTGCCTATTACGGGGTAGTGCTCAACGCCGGGCTGACCCGCGACGGCGCGTTTCCGGCGCTGAGCGATGACGATTGGGACGTGGTCCTGCGCACCAATCTCGACGGCTTCTACAACGTTTTGCACCCGGTGATGATGCCGATGATCCGTCGCCGCGCCGCCGGGCGCATCGTCTGCATCACGTCGGTGTCGGGTCTGATCGGCAACCGTGGCCAGGTCAACTACAGCGCTTCGAAGGCCGGGGTGATCGGCGCGGCAAAGGCGTTGGCGATCGAGCTGGGCAAGCGCAAAATCACCGTTAACTGCGTCGCCCCGGGCCTGATCGACACGGCCATGCTCGACGAAAACGTACCGGTGGAAGAGCTGATGAAAATGATCCCCGCGCAGCGCATGGGCACCCCTGAAGAAGTGGCGGCTGCGGTGAATTTCCTGATGTCGGCGGAAGCTTCGTACATCACCCGCCAGGTCCTGGCCGTCAACGGAGGCCTGTGCTGATGAAGCGCGTCGTCGTCACCGGCATGGCCGGCATCACCTCGCTCGGCAGCGACTGGCAGACCATTGCCGGCAACTTCGCAGCCAACCGCAGCGGCATTCGCCGCATGGACGAGTGGGATCGCTTCACTGAACTCAACACGCGTCTGGCCGGCCCCATCGATGACTTTGTCGTGCCATCGCACTGGACCCGCAAACAATTGCGCAGCATGGGCCGGGTTTCCCGCCTGGCGGTCGCGGCGGCGGAAAAAGCCCTGGCCGACGCAGGCCTGCTCGGCGACGAATCGATCAAGGACGGGCGCATGGGCGTTGCCTGCGGCTCGTCCACCGGCAGCACTGACGAGATCAAGGCTTTCGGCAACATGCTGCTCAACTCGGTGGCCGAGGGGCTCAACGCCAACTCCTATGTGCGAATGATGCCGCACACCACCGCGGCCAATATCAGCATCTTCTTCGGCCTCACCGGACGCCTGATTCCGACCTCCAGCGCCTGCACCAGCGGCAGCCAGGGAATCGGTTACGCCTACGAGGCGATCAAGTTCGGCCGCCTGCCACTGATGCTCGCTGGCGGCGCTGAAGAGCTGTGCCCGACCGAAGCCATGGTCTTCGACGCGCTCTACGCCACCAGTCTGAAAAACGATGCACCACAGACCAGCCCTCGCCCGTATGACAAAGGCCGCGACGGTCTGGTGATCGGTGAGGGTGGCGGCATGCTGGTGCTTGAGGAGCTTGAACACGCCCTCGCCCGTGGCGCGCATATCCACGCGGAAATTGTCGGTTTCGGCAGCAACGCCGACGGCCAGCACACTACCCGCCCGGAACAGGTCACGATGCGTCGCGCCATGGAACTGGCCCTGGAAGATGCCGGCCTCAGCCCGGATGCCATCGGTTATGTGAACGGCCACGGCACCGCGACCGAGCAGGGCGACATCGCCGAAACACTGGCCACCAGCAGCCTGTTCGGTGAGCACATGCCGATCAGCTCGCAGAAGAGTTTTCTCGGCCACACCCTCGGTGCCTGCGGTGCGCTGGAATCGTGGTTCAGCATCGAAATGCTCAACCGCGACCAGTACGTGCACACCTTCAACCTCGACGAGGTCGATCCGCACTGCGGCAAGCTCGATTACCTGCGCGGCGAATTCCGCCAGATGCATCACGACTACGTGATGAACAACAATTTCGCTTTCGGCGGCGTCAACACTTCGTTGATTTTCCGCCGCTGGGCATAACCGAATCAATCCAGGTCAAGGAGACCTTCATGCACTTCCACAAACTCGCCGCCGTCACTCTGTTGCTCTGCGCCTTGCCAGCGGTCAGCCAGGCCCGCGACACAGCGGTCTACCTGCCGTTCGACAAAGCCGTCGCCGAAGCAACCCGCTCCGGCAAGATCGATGGCAGCGTAAAATTCTATCTGGCCGGCAACACCCCGGCCGGCAAAGTCACCGTCGTCAGCCCCGACGCCGTGACCAACAAGAAAACCAACGCCTTCAACAAATCTGACGAAGTCGCCTGCGAGTGGGTCGCCCAATCGGCAATCATCAGCCTGCATCAGGCCGCAAAAAATGCCGGCGCCAACGCCGTGACCAACATCGTCAGCTTCTACAAACGCAACGAGCGCAAGGACGCGCAAACCTACGAGTGCCACGCCGGCGCGATCATGGCGGGCGTTGCGTTGAAGGGTGATCTGGCGAAGGTTCAGTAAGCGCCAGAAATGACAAAGGGCGCCGTTTGGCGCCCTTTCACACACAGGTCGGCTTGTCATCGCCGATTACCTGCCTGGCTCTGCGATGGCTGGTTACCCAGGATCCTCAGAGTCTCACAAGCCCCTTTCGGGAGCGCAGGCCGCTTCCGGCCTCTTCGCGAGCAGGCTCGCTCCCACAGGG